>NZ_PJBL01000006.1:0-67532 GCF_002836135.1 Shewanella sp. GutCb
ATAGCCTTTTGGATTTCGTTATCAAAGGTAGTATTTTTACATTACTATTTTTTATTACGCTATTGTTTTATATTAGAAATAGGTTTATGGGTTGGTTCAATATAAATAACCAAGTTAAGTTAAGTTAAAGTATAACGTCAAATTAAATATTGTAGGAACACATGAAGATAAAAACTATTACCTGTCACGATGTATATAATCATGGTGCTACTTTGCAGGCATATGCACTCATGACTTACTTAAGTCAGCAGGGGCATGATGTGGAAATTATTGATTATAAGCCAGAGTACCTTTCAAGGAATTATAAACTTACCGTTGTAAACAATCCAAGATTTTCAACAAATTTAGTGATTAAGTGTTTATATTTATCAGCAAAGTTGCCATCGCGCTTGAGGTCTCGAACTAGAAAGTGGGCATTTGATGTATTTAACAAAAAACATTTAAAGCTAACAGAAAGGTACTCAAGTCATCAATGTTTGCAAGCGAAACCACCAAGTGCTGATGCTTATATATGTGGCAGCGACCAGATATGGAATACCCTTCACGCTAATGGTAAAGACCCTGCATTTTATTTGGATTTTGGCTCGCAAGACGTAAAAAAAATTGCCTATGCCGCAAGTTTAGCTACTGATAAAATTCACAATGGGTATGAAGGGTTTGTGTTTTCTAAAGTCAGTAATATAGATCATATCGCATGTAGGGAATCATCTGGCGTAGGGTTAATTAATCAATTAGGTATTAACAATGTAACACATGTTATGGATCCAGCTTTTCTGTTAGACGAAAAACAGTGGAATGAAATAGCAACTAAACAGTTCCCTGACAAGTATTTATTAGTTTACGACTTTGAATCTAGTGATAGAATTAAGGAAAAAGCACTTTCAATTAGTAAGGAAAATAATTGGAAAATATATACTGTAAATCCAGGGAAGTTTGCGTATGCTGATAAACGTTTTGATAATGTGGGGCCTGATGTTTTTTTGTCATTAGTTCGAGATGCCCAGTTAGTTATATCAAACTCCTTCCATGCTGTAGTATTTCCATTGATTTTTAAAATACCATTTATTATCGAGCACCGAAGTGAAGGTATTAACGCAAGGATGGAAGATATATTCAAAACAATAAATGAAGAGAGTAAATACCATTCAGGTGATGTTGTAAATTACACAAATGAAATAAATGAAATATTGTTAAAAAAAATCAAAGTGTCCAGAACTTATTTGTTAGAATCAATTGCTTGTTGTAAAAGAACATGAGCAAACAACAATTTAATCTAATAAAATGAATAGCAATTACCTTTGTGCTGATGCTACACTTATTTAATGCTTATGATTACCATGATATCTATGCGCCCTACCTGTTAATTAACGGTACACCGTTAACGTTTTATATGTCACTATTTACTGATTGTTGTGTATTGTTATTTCTATACTGTAGTGGCGATGGCCTTTATTATTCTTATAAAAAGCAGAATAAACAGAACCATATAAAAATTCCCCAAAAGATTAAAAGGGTCTGTATATAAAGTGTTGGGTGATACTCATATTGTTTTGTTTAATACAGGGGCCGTTATTGGGGGGGCGTTATCCAGGGCAAGATCGTGAACGTATTTTGACCAACTGAATAGATCGATTTGACGCACAAAGCTACCTGTGATCTTATACTCCCTTTTGAAGGAGAGTATTCATGCATATCGAGAGCTTCAAGGCCCATTTTCAACCAATTTCTGACCAACGCCAAAGTGCTAAAGTGACTTACACACTCTTTGAGGTCTTGTTCGGCTCCCTTTGAGCTGTTATTACGGGTGCTAAAGGTTGGTTTGACATTAGAGAGTATATCTTCGGTCACCACCAGTGGTTTAAAGGCAATGGCATGTTTATAAACGATATTCCCGTTGATGACACCATTGCCCGCATTATCTCGACAATTGAACCAGAGCAGTTCCAACAATGCTTTTTAGCCTGGATGCAATCGATTCATACTCTGACAGAAGGTCAAGTGATCGCTATTGATGGGAAAACACTTCGTGGTTCGTATAACCGCGAAGACAGGTCAAGTACTATTCACATGATAAGTGCCTACGCCTCATCAAATAAACTGGTGCTTGGTCAGGTAAAAACTGCCCAGAAAAGCAATGAAATTACAGCTATTCCAGAACTGCTTAGGATGCTCGATTTACGCGGAGCCTTAGTAACAATTGATGCGATGGCTTGTCAGACAAAAATAGCTAAGACGATTGTAGAGCAAGGCGGCGACTATTTACTCGCGGTTAAAAATAATCAAGGAAAGTTGCGACAAGCGATTGAAAAATCATTTAAACCGACACGCTCAGCAGTATTGAATAACGTGGATTTTGAAAAAGGTCATGGTCGAATTGAGTCTCGACAATGCACAGTGTTAAATGTGCAAGAGCTTGACGGCAACTTCACTCGTTGGAAAAACTTAAAAAGTATTATAATGATAGAAAGCTTCCGATACAAACACGATAAGTCCGTAGGGCTTGAGTATCGTTACTACATCAGTTCAAAGGAATTAACAGCTAAGCAGGCAGCGTCAGCAGTACGTGAACACTGGGGTATACGGTCAATGCATTGGGTACTCGATGTCAGTATGCATGAAGATGCGTGCCAGATTTATAAAGAAAACGGTGCAGAAAACTTAGCATGTTTACGACATATGGCGTTGAATATGTTGCGCTCAGAGCCAACCAAACTGAGTATTGTCGGTAAACAGAAGCGGTGTTTAATGAATCCAGCGATGCTTGAAAGCGTTTTAATTGCAGGTTTGAGTGCGACGGTTAAAAACTAAACACTCATGCGGTTGCCCTGGGGCGTTATCCCGGTAGTTGGCAAGTAATACTGTTAAATTTAACGGCACCTGACACTAGTTATAATGGTGCCTGGTGGTTCTTTACCACATATATATTCTGTTTGTTGCTTTCACCAATTTTGTTTAAGTTGATAGATAGTTACATTGTCACAGTTATCATTCTTCTATTTTTGTTATTTATACAATTGGATATATTCAGCGGTTTAAAGCCATTTTAGTGCAGAGCAACCCTATTTAGAGTGGTCTGTTACATAAGCCGCGTTACTAGGTAATAGCTTGCTACTTTTCGTAATAGGTGCATATTTTGTTAAATTTGGCATGTTAATGTAATTAAAAACATGCTTGAAAAAACTCAATCGGTTTGTTATTAATCCGTTAATGCTTGTAAGTTTAGTTTATATGTTTATTGTAAAAACATATGTGCCAACTCTATATGCAGCTGTTTTTACAGGTGTTGGCTTGTTCGTTTGCTATTTGCTTATTGATAAACCCAAAATTGTAAACTCAACTCTAGCTTATTTAGGACATCATTCTTCTAATATATGGCTTTCACACATGTTCCTTTATATGAATTTTGGTGCCTTTAGCCAATCTGTGTATTTAACTAATGACCCAGTAATGATTTTTAGCACGCTGTTATTTATGTGTATTCAATTTTCATATTTCATTAATTTTCTTGAAAGTAAGTTTCAACGTATAGGTTCGAATTCACATGACTAAAATACCTAAAATACCTAAAATACCTAAAATACCTAAAATACTCCATTACTGCTGGTTCGGTAATAATCCTAAACCAAAATCAGTTTTAAAATACATCGAAGGCTGGAAAATAGTTTTACCTGATTACGAAATCAAAGAGTGGAACGAGTCAAACTTCGATATTCACTGTTGTGATTACACTTCACAAGCATATACCGCCAAGAAGTTTGCTTTTGTTGCTGATTATGCACGACTTAAAGCTCTTTACGATTATGGTGGTATCTACCTAGACACTGATGTGGAAGTAGTTAAATCATTAAATGGACTTATAGATAACGCTAAAGCCGATGTTATTCTGGGCTTTGAAGAAGAAAATTGGGTTTGTACTAGTTCGATAATCGCGGTAAAAAAAAATGCATTTATAAAGGAGTTTTTAGATTCTTACCACTCTAAATCCTTTCTTACCGATACAGTTATCAACACTACAACTAATGTGAATATGCTATCTAATTGGTTATTTAGGCTAGGGCTTAAGCAAGTAAATCAAACTCAACTAATATATTATAAACGTTCAACTATTAAAGTACTTGAACAGCAATATTTATCCCCACTGGATTACATTAACCGTATTGATAATAGAACTGAAAAAACGTACACAGTGCATCATTACGATATTACCTGGGGAAATAAAAGAGATTACCTAATCCGTTTTGTTAAATTAGCTTTTGTAAAATTGATTGGAAAAAATTTAGCTACCAAGTTTTGGAGTATGGTGCGATGAAAAAGCGCGTTCTAATAACTAACTACGATATGGAAATTGGCGGAGTTGAACGTAGCCTTGCTAGTATGCTTGCAAATTTCGATTATGGTCACTTTGACCTTGATTTGCATCTACATAGCCACACTGGTCCACTGATGAAGCTTATCGATAATCGTGCAAAGCTGTTACCAGAAAAGGCAGGCTGCAAAACTTTCAGAAAAGGTATTATAGATACTCTACTGTCGGGTTATCCAAGTCTTGCTACTAGAAGGTTTATAGCTCGTTTAGCAGCAAAAAAATTCGCGAAGCGTACACAAACGAATGATGCCGGATACTTTCAGTTTCAATACATTTGGAATACTTGTTACAAATGCGTTGAGCCCATTCAGCAAGAGTATGATATTGCAATCAGCTATTTATGGCCACATCATTTTACGGCATTTAATGTCAATGCAGATATTAAAATTGCTTGGATTCATACAGATTACTCTACTATCGATATTGATGTAGCAAAAGATTTAACTGTTTGGGATAAATTTAATTACATTATTAGTATCTCTGATGCCTGCACTGATTCATTTTTAAAAACGCATCCGAGCTTAAGAAATAAAGTCCATGTGGTTGAAAACCTTACAAGCCCCGATTATGTAAAGGCGATGGCATGCGAACCACTTGAACAACCATTAAGTGATGGCTTTAACCTCGTCAGTGTAGGTCGGCTTTGTGATGCCAAGGCCTTTGATCGAGCGGTTGGTGTGTTAGCCGTACTCAACAACCGTGGTTACAAAGATATCAACTGGTACATTGTGGGTGAAGGAGGTGACAGACCATTGATTGAAGCTAAAATTGCAGAACATGATCTGCATAATCGTTTTATCTTGCTGGGGAGTATGATTAACCCATATCCGTATATGAACGCAGGTGATATTTACGTGCAGCCCTCACGTTATGAAGGCAAGGCTGTTACGGTTAGTGAGGCATTAATATTAGCTAAACCGGTCATTATTACAAATTACCCTACGGCGCCAAGCCAAATAAACAGTGGTGTGAATGGGATGATTTGTGGTCAACCAGTCGATGATATCGCTGATGGGATCGAGGAGCTTTACCATGATGACTTACTAAAGTTGAAACTAGTTGACTATAATAAGCAAAAAGATCATTCAAACAGTGATGAATTATCCAAACTATATAGGCTGTTAAAATAGTGTTCCCATATATTATTGTTGCTTTTATTTCTTGCGTTTCCCTTTTCTTTGCTGTTTATTTAAAAGATAATAAAAGTTCAGGTTATCATTTTTTTATAGCAGTAGCTTTGTTTCCACTTGTTATGCTTGCAGCCTACAGGGGACAGTGGGTTGGAACGGATACGTATACTTACTTGGAGCTTTGGAACAATGTAGAGTTTAGGTCCTTTGAGAACAAATCGATATTATTTTCTGAACCTGCTTTTCATCTATTAGAAGTTATCACTAGATATATTTCAAAAAATACTTTTTTTGGACACGAGGTGTTTCTTGGTTCTATTTCAATATTAGTTTGCAGTCTTTGTTTATCTTCTATTCTAAAGCATGCTAATTTCAAATCATTTTCATGGTTGCTTTTTATACTTTTAGGGGTTTATACGTTTCATTTCAATGGTGCTCGGCAAGCAATCGCTATTGCATTATTTATGTTTTCGCTAAGATTTATCATCAATAGAAATTTTATATTATTTATTTTGGTCGTTCTATTAGGGTTTTTTTTTCATAAATCCATGCTTGTTTGTCTACCTTTTTACTTTTTGTATGGAAAAAAATTAGATTATAAACAGGTGCTCCTTATTGTAGTGTTATCGGTATTAGTCGCCATTTCAATTACTAGTATTGTTGAAGTCGCTTCAGAGTATGATGCTAGGTATAAAAGTTATGCTGATGGTAATAGTTCTGGGGGAGGTTTAGTCACGGTACTGTTTAATTCTGCCTTACTTGTTTGGTTGTGGATGAGTAAAAGATTCTGCTCTATTGAAGACAGGATTTATGACCTTTCATTATTGATGATGTTGATTGCAGTTTGTATAGGTTGGATGTCGGTTATTCTTTCATTGAATCCGTCAGGAATTTTGCGCTTATCTATGTATTTTACACAGTTTGTTATTTTTTCTTTACCATTATCAGTAATGTATTATAAACGTGGAGGAACGAGGGCATTCGTACTCACTTCTGTTTTGCTAGTTTTGTTTGTTTATTTTTATTTGACCACCACTTCTTTTTCAGGTCTAGCCCCATATCGGTTAGGGGTTGAACTCTACTTTTAAGGTTTTAATATGGATACCCCTTTAATTAGTATAATTGTGCCTGTTTATAATGTGGAAGAGTATTTAGATAAATGCTTAACTAGCTTAATTGAGCAAAGCTATCAAAATTTAGAAATCATTTGTATTAATGATGGCAGTCCGGATAATAGCCAGCTTATATTAGACAGATATGCAAAACTCGACAGTCGTATCATCGTTATATCTCAGACTAATCAAGGCGTATCTGCCGCCAGAAATGCTGGTTTATCGAGAGTGACAGGTGATTTTACTATGTTTGTAGACCCTGATGATTGGTTAGATTTAGATTGTTGCCGCATCGTTATAGAGATAGCTTTAAAAAACGACTATGACGTTGTATTTTGGCCATATAATAAATTTTTTTCCGAAAGGATTGAAAAGCAATTTGTTTACAATGAAAATATAGCTTTTGATAATAAGGTTACCGTAAAAAAGGGGGTATTTAAAGATTTGCTTGGCCCCTCCAATTTAGACTTGAAACGTCCTCATATTCTAGATGCTAAAGTTACAGTACATTGTAAACTTTATAAATCAGGTCTCATGGTTGAACGGATTTCATTTGTTGACTTGAATATCATTGGGTCGTCAGAAGATTTACTTTTTAACCTACAGGTTTTTAATAATGTCGAGTCCGCATATTTCTTAAATACCCCTCTATATAATTACCTTAAAACTAATGAAAATTCAATTACGACAGTCTATAAACCTAACCTCCTAAAACAGTGGGAAAAACTCCATGAATATATTCGGAATAGTGTAGATCTCGATGATTTAGTAGATGAATATAAAAATGCGTTTTCTAATCGTATTGCTTGCTCAATTATTGGTTTAGGGCTTAATGAATTGAGTAAAAGGGATTCATTTTTTAATACTCGAAGTCGAATTTTGGCTATTGTGAGTGATAAAAAATATTCAGGAGCGCTAAATAAAATAACCACAGTCAATATGCCACTGCATTGGAAGTTGTTTTTTAGATGTGCAAAATTTAAATTAGTCACTCCCCTTACACTCTTATATTTCGTTATTCACCGTATTATTTTAAGGTAAGTTATGTCCATTACAGTTGCAATCCCAATTTACAATGCAGAACAATATTTGCCGCTTGCAATACAGTCGGTACTTAATCAGTCGTTTGGAGATTTTGAGCTTATTCTACTTGATGATGGCTCTACCGATAATTCTTTAGCAATAGCAAAAAGTTTTGAAGATCCCAGAATTAGAGTGATATCTGATGGTCATAATATGGGGCTGCCGGCAAGATTAAATCAAATCGTAGAACTTGCTAAATTCGATTTGATCGCACGAATGGATGCTGATGATATTATCCCTGATAATAGGTTGAAATTGCAATTTGATTACATAAACGCTCACCCCTGTAAGGACTTAGTTACAACCGGTACAGGTTATATCGATGGTAATTCTTATATGGGTCAATCTCTACCTAGCCCCCCTTCAGAAGTCTCATTGCCCCATATGATAGCTGGTCAACATGGTATTTGTCATGCATCCTTATTAGTCCGTAAATCATGGTATATGCGCAATCAATATGATGGTTCAATGGCGCGAGTAGAGGATTATGAATTATGGATTAGAGCTTTCCTTAATAATGATTTAAAGCTAGGTTACTTAAATGTTATTGGCTATTACTACCGTTCAGATAATACATTAAACCAGCATAAATTTATTACTAGCTATAAAGGAGGGTTGTTAGTAGCGAATAAGTTACCACTACCTTTCTTTATTAAATTTAAATTCAGATTGAAATTGTTAGCAAAAATCGTTTTAACGTTTAGTATTTTTAAACTTGGTTTGCAAAGGAAATATTTTTCTAAAATGAATAAGAGTGATATATCAAAAAGGGAAAAGAAAATTTTCTTACAACAATTAAGAAAAATAAATGACAAATTAGGTATATTCCATTGATATATGCGCATGATTAAATTAGTAATTATTACAACAGTTCCTATTACTTTAACTGGCATCTTAGCAGATCAACCTAAATTTTTAGCTGAACACTTCGATGTTGTTATCATTAGTAGCCCCGAAGAAGAGTTGAAGCAGGTAAGCAGAAATGAATGTTTACCTATTCATTCTGTACCTATGCAGCGTGGTATCAGTCCTTTTAAGGATTTAATATCATTATTTAAAATGATTAAGGCACTCAGGAAGTTAAAGCCAGATATTGTACATTCTTATACACCTAAAGCTGGTTTTATTACCATGCTTGCTGGCTTTCTATGTAGAGTCCCTGTTCGAGTGCATACTTTTACAGGATTAATCTTTCCAACTACTACAGGGATAAAGCAAAAAATATTAATTTGGATGGACAGATTGATTTGTGCTTGTGCAACAACAATTGTGCCTGAAGGAAATGGCGTTAAGCAAGATCTTATAAATTATGGTATTACTAAAAAAGAATTAAAGGTAATAGGCCATGGCAATATAGCAGGTGTTAATACTGATTATTTTAATAGGGATGTTGTTATTAATGAAGGAACAGATTCAGCGCTTCGGACACAATTAAATTTATCCAAAGATGCGTTTTTGTTTTGCTTTGTTGGTCGGTTTACTCAGGATAAAGGTTTCTTTGAATTGCTAGAGGCTTTTAATCGCCTGCCAGAGAATGCACATCTATTGCTTGTCGGTGCAATGGATGAGCGCTTACCTTTACCGAAAGAGATAACACAATCGATAAAAAATCACCCTCGTATTCATGATATAGGTTGGCAAGACGATGTTCGGCCAGCGCTTGCTGTAAGTGATGTACTTGTTTTACCAAGTTATCGAGAAGGTTTTCCAAATACACCATTACAAGCCGGTGCGATGGCACTGCCTTGCATTGTTACTGATATCAACGGTTGTAATGAAATAATAACACCGGGTATTAATGGCTGGCTAGTTGCTGCAAAGAACTGTGATGCACTATTTGATGCAATGCTCAGCAGTATGAAAGCATCTAACCTTACAAAACTTGGGGAAAATGCACGATTAGCCATTGAAAATAAATTTGAAAAAACTGCGCATTGGCAAAAGATGCTCGACTTTTATAATGAGAAATTCAATTCTTTAAACAAATAATGCCATTACTTACTCTTTAGAGAATAATTTAAATGAAACGTACCTTTGATTTTTTTGCAGCTTTCTTTGCTTTATTAATATTATCTCCCGTTATGTTAATTACAGCCATATTAATCCGACAAAGATTGGGTAGTCCCGTGTTGTTTAAACAAGCTCGGCCCGGTCTACATGGCAATACCTTTAATATGCTTAAATTTAGAAGCATGAAAGATGCGGTTGATTCTAAGGGTAACCCTTTGCCTGATTCAGAACGCCTTACACCATTTGGGCAAAAACTACGTTCAACAAGTTTAGATGAACTTCCTGGTTTATGGAGTGTGCTTAAGGGTGATATGAGCTTAGTTGGGCCTCGTCCATTGCTAGTTGAATACCTTCCTTTATATTCACCCGAACAAGCTAAACGGCATAACATTCGCCCCGGCATTACAGGTTGGGCGCAGGTTAATGGTCGTAATGCAATTAGTTGGAAGCATAAGTTTGAATTTGATGCTTGGTATGTTGAAAATCAATCATTATGGTTAGACATAAAAATTTTATTGTTAACGGTTAAAAAGGTTTTTTTAAAAGAGGATATTTCAGCAGAAGGTCACGTTACCATTGAACCTTTTAAGGGAAATAGTAATGATTAAACGTTGCGCTATTTTAGGTGCTAGTGGGCACGGTAAAGTGATTGCTGAAATTGCAGATCTTAATCATTATACAGAAATTAATTTTTATGATGATCGTTGGCCCGAACTACAAAGTATTGAGAATTGGGATGTTTTAGGAAATACTCTAGACCTACTCTCACTAGTTCATCAATATGATTTAGTTGTAGTAGCAATTGGTAACAATAAAATTCGACTTGATAAGGTCGATTTATTAAAATCTGCAGGTGCGAATCTTACTGCTTTAATTCATCCCTCGGCAATAATTAGTCCATACTCCCAATTGGGAGAAGGCAGCGTTGTGATAGCTAATGCTGTTGTTAATCCTTTTTCAGCTATAGGCAATGCTTGCATAATTAATACTAGTGCAACAATTGATCATGATTGCATTATTGGTGACGGTGTTCATATAAGCCCTGGTGCAAACCTTGCTGGCGGTGTAAAAGTAGGAAAGAGTAGTTGGATTGGGATTGGTGCGCAGGTAAAACAATTGATTAGAATTGGCGAGAATGTTGTTGTTGGGGCTGGTGCTACTGTTTTACATGATGTTACGGACTCTAAGACTGTTGTCGGCTGTCCTGCTCGACCTCTATAAAACGACGTTTAAACTCGTTAGCTAAGTCTGATATTAAAGAGGTTTGTTGTAATTAGTATCAGTCGCTATTTCATCTATTGTATCTTCTTTTTGTTAAAAGCTTTTGTAAGAAATTCATTGTTTCATTTTTCAGGCTCACTAGTTATATTTCACTTTGGAATTATTAATGCTTAATACAAAATTCTCTCCTTGGCCTTCCTTTTCACAAGAGGAGGCAGATAAAGTCAGTCGTGTTTTGTTGTCAAATAAAGTCAATTATTGGACTGGTCAAGAAGGACGCGACTTTGAAAAAGAATTTGCGGCTTGGGTTGGCTGTGACCACGCTATTGCTCTAGGTAACGGAACTTTAGCTTTAGACCTAGCTTTAAAAGCTCTAAATGTCGCTGTAGATGACGAAGTTATTACTACTCCACGCACATTTCTAGCTTCTGTCTCTTCAATTGTGACAGCAGGCGCGACGCCTGTTTTTGCTGATGTAGATTTAAATAGTCAAAATATTACAGCAAAATCAATTGAAGCTGTGTTAACGCCACAAACCAAAGCTGTGATTGTTGTTCATCTTGCTGGCATGCCTGCAGAGATGGACGCTATTATGGCGCTGTCTGAGAAGTATGGCTTTAAGGTCATTGAAGACTGTGCTCAAGCCCATGGTGCAAAGTACAAAGGCCGAAGTGTAGGTTCTATTGGTCATATCGGTGCTTGGTCATTCTGTCAGGATAAAATCATGACCACCGGCGGTGAAGGTGGCATGGTTACAACGAATGATAAAGAGTTATGGTCAACAATGTGGTCTTATAAAGATCATGGTAAAAGCTTTGACGCCATATATAATCGTGAACATCCACCTGGGTTTCGTTGGTTACATGAAAGCTTTGGCACTAACTGGCGCATGACCGAAATGCAGGGCGCGATAGGCCGTATTCAGTTAACTCGTATGCTAGATTGGACCGCTAAACGTCAATCCAATGCCAAAGCGATAGACGAAGCTGTTGCTGATATAAATGTAGTTCGAACTGTTCTTGTACCTGATTATATCGAACATGCAGAATACAAGCATTATATGTTTGTTAAGCCTGAGAATTTAGCCAAAGGTTGGTCACGAGACCGTATCGTAGATGAAATAATGGCTCTTGGCGTACCTGCTTTTCAAGGGAGCTGCTCAGAGGTATATCTTGAGAAAGCCTTTGATAATACGCCTTGGCGCCCTGAGGTACGATTACCAAATGCGGTTGAGTTAGGGGAAACCAGTTTAATGTTCTTGGTTCATCCAACATTGACTAAAGCAGAGATAGATAAAACATGTGAAGTCATTCGCAGTGTTTTATTGTCAGCACAACAGCAGGCCTAATTTAGCTATCTATTCGGGTCTATCGCTTAGTGTATTGATTTCATTGTAATGTCAGTTGGTCTTTTCGTCTCAATAACCCATTTAGACGAGATCAACTGACTCACCAAGCTTTTTTCTTCGTTTTTACTTTTAGTTTATTTCCTACTGTATGGGTCTTTATTCAGACCGCCTACAGTGATAGCTAATAGTCAAAACCTACTTAATAATATTACACGTTTTTGGATAATTTATGAAAGTTGTTATTCCGGTTGCAGGTCTGGGGACTCGTATGTTGCCCGCAACAAAAGCTATCCCTAAAGAGATGTTGCCGATAGTTGATAAGCCGCTTATTCAATACATTGTGAATGAGTGTATTTCGGCTGGCGTTACAGAGATCATTTTGGTTACGCACGCGAGTAAAAATGCGATTGAAAACCATTTTGATACATCTTACGAACTTGAGTCGACCTTAGAAAAGCGTGTTAAACGTCAGTTGCTTGATGAGGTGCAGTCTATTTGCCCTAAAGGCGTGACTATCATGCATGTGCGTCAAGGTGAGGCTAAAGGGCTAGGTCACGCGGTTTTGTGTGCTAAGCCTTGTATTGGTGATCATCCGTTCGCCGTGGTATTACCTGATGTTATTCTGGATGAGTATACCGCTGATCAAAAGACTGAAAATTTAGCTGCGATGATGGCGCAGTATAAAGAAAGTTCTGCTAGCCAAATTATGGTCGCTCCAGTTCCAAAGTATGAAGTGAATAAGTACGGTATTGCTGATTGTGGTGGAGTTGATCTTGCCGCAGGTGAGGTGGCTAAAATTACTGCTATGGTTGAAAAACCTGCTGTTGATGTCGCACCTTCTAATCTTGCAGTCGTTGGTCGGTATGTATTATCAGAGAAAATATGGGCTTTGTTAGCTAAAACGCCAGCGGGTGCAGGTGATGAAATACAGTTAACTGACGCTATTGATATGCTTATTGAGCAAGATACAGTAGAAGCATTCCATATGACTGGTGAATCACATGATTGTGGTGACAAATTGGGTTATATGAAGGCATTTGTGTCGTATGGTCTACGTGATAAAAAACTGGGCAGCGAATTTAAAGCACTTGTCCGTGAATTACTCTAGTTAGCTCTTTTTAAACAAAAAACCAACTCTTGATGAGTTGGTTTTTGCTTTATGGTTTTACGTATTAACTAAAGTAGACTGTTAAATTCAATTAGTTGCTGCATAATAGAATCGAAAAATTTGAACTGTGACCAGCTTATACCACTACGCTACACCTTCATTTTGCTTTAAAGTATCAAATGCACTCCCATCTCTTCGTGATGCATTAGCGGCATAGCGAGCATATACCTCAAACAGTAAGTGCGTCTCATTGTGTCCTTGTCTTTGCGAAATATATAGCGGGTTTTCATGTGCTGCGATATAAAGCATGGCTGCAGTGTTACTTGTTTCATAAGGGCGGCGAAGTTGAAGTCCAGCAACTTTGAGTGTTGGATACCATAATTTTAGATTGACATAATCAGTTTACAGTGGTGTGCCTATTGGACCGATAAAGACAAAGTTAGAATCAGCGTGTTCCCATGTCATGTACTTCACAACTGCGCATACCCGTCCAAAATTGAATCATGAAGTCGTATTCCATAGTGTGTCACTTTTGCCGCTAGAATAACTTAAAGCCGCGTGCTGTGTTCTTGCACTAATAGATGAATACCGCGGGCTCTATGACGGTTAAAGGGATATCATATTTTACGGTCGAAATTTAAAAAGTAACACGGCAATACAACAACGCTTCATAACTTACAGCTTGCTGTTTACAAATAATCACGTGTAACTCATAACGCGCTTTATCATCGATTAATTGGCATCATTGCGAATATGTGATATTTACCTCAAATAGACTTAACTGCCAACTATTTAACACTAGTCAATCTCTTGACTTATGGTATTATTCTACCCTAATTAATCTGCTTTTATTCTGTCGAATACTTAGACGGATCTGTAGTTAATGTTTAACCTAAATGGATGTTCTTAATGGATGCTTTACAGTTGTTATTCTCACTAAAAAGAAGCAATAAGCGTATTTTTAGTGTTTGTATGGATATGATTTCATTAGTATTTGCATTTTGGTTCGCAATGTTAGCAAGGTTAGATTCATTCTCTGTTCTAGTGGTACCTGAAAACTGGCTTTTAATTTTGGCATGTCTGCCTATTAGCATATTCGCATTCGTTCGCTTAGGGCTCTATCGAGCGGTGTTGCGTTATATGGGGCTGCAAGCCCTATCGGCCATTATTATTGGGATCTTTATTTCTGCAACCTCGTTAGTTATTTTGTCTTACTACTCCAATTGGGCGATCCCTAGAACGGTTCCTGTCATTTTTGCTTTCTTTGCTTTTGCGATGATAGGTGGTTCGCGCTTTTTTATTCGCTCTGTGATTGGTAATGGAAAGAAGAAACAGGGCGAAGCCGTTATTATTTATGGCGCTGGCGTAAGTGGAAGACAATTGTTAACTTCACTCAATCAAAGCCCTGAGTATTACCCTTTCGCGTTTGTTGATGATGATGAATCTTTGCACGGTATCGTGATCCAAGGCGTGCACGTACACTCGCCGACTATTATCAGGAAGCTGATTAAACAAAAGTCAGCAACTAAAGTATTACTTGCGATGCCGAGTGCGAGTAGGAGCAAGCGACAAAATATCCTTAAAAAACTAGAACCCCTAGCCGTGCAAATATTAACGATCCCAGCTACTGCTGATTTGGTCTGTGGGAATAAGCTTTACTCTGATATCAAGGAAGTCGAGATCGATGATTTGCTAGGCCGCGAATCAGTGTCTCCTCGTCATGATCTTTTGACCAGTAATATTGCTAATAAAGTGGTCATGGTGACGGGTGCTGGCGGCTCAATCGGTTCAGAGCTTTGTCGACAAGTACTGCAGCTAGCGCCAAAGAAGTTAATATTATTTGAACTATCAGAGTATGCACTTTATGCCATTGACAGAGAGCTTTCTAGTCTTGCAGCATCTTTGAACATAGAGTTAGAAATATTGCCATTAATGGGTTCTGTTCAAAAACAAAATCGTGTGCAAGCCGTTATGGAGTCTTTTGGAGTTCAAACTGTTTATCATGCTGCTGCATATAAGCATGTACCATTGGTTGAGCATAATGTGGTAGAAGGTGTGCGTAACAACGTATTTGGTACGCTTTATACCGCAAAAGCGGCGATAGCGGCTAACGTTGAGACGTTTGTACTGATTTCAACGGATAAAGCTGTTAGGCCCACAAATGTGATGGGCACCACTAAGCGTATGGCAGAACTTGTTTTACAAGCATTGGCAAAAGAGTCACACAATACCCGTTTTTGTATGGTGCGCTTTGGTAATGTTTTAGGCTCTTCTGGTTCTGTTGTTCCTTTATTTAAGTCTCAAATCGCAAAAAATGGCCCTGTCACTGTGACTCATCCGGATATCACGCGTTTCTTCATGACGATACCTGAAGCGTCGCAGTTGGTTATTCAGGCTGGCGCTATGGGGAAAGGTGGAGATGTGTTTGTGCTTGATATGGGGCAATCGGTTAAAATTGTCGACCTAGCGGTTAAAATGATCCATTTAAGCGGATTTACAGTCAAAGATGAAAATAATCTGGACGGTGATATCGCTATTTCATATACGGGATTAAGACCGGGTGAGAAATTATATGAAGAGTTACTTATTGGTGATGATGTAGTCGGTACTCACCATGAGCGGATTATGACCGCCAATGAAGTATGTTTACCTTGGAGTGTTTATTCGCTGATTTTGAATCGACTAGATCATGCCTGTCATCGTTTTGACCATCAAGAGATTAGAGATATTTTACTGTCAACCCCGGCTGGATTTGTGCCTAAAGATGGTATTTGTGATTTGTTGTTTAAGCAGTCTAGCCTTAATAAGGCTAACTCTGAAAAAGTCCTGGGTTTTGCGTATTAATTAGAGCGATTAAAAGCCGGTTAAGAGCCGATTAAGAGTCGGGAAAAAAGAGAGTTAAAAGCCGGTAAAAGCAGGTTTAAAGCCGATTAAGAGCCGGGAAATCGAGAGGGTTTAGAGCCGATTAAAAGCAGGTTTAAGGCTGATTAAGAGCCGGAGAAGCTGAGAAGGTTTAGAGCCGATTAAGAGCCGGAGAAGCTGAGAGGGTTAAAAGCCGATTAGAGCAGAGACGGTTAGAAGCAGGTTTAAGGCAGATTAAGAGGCGGACATTCTGAGTTGGTTTGCTTCGTCTTAGCTAGTATCGGCTTGGTTTACTCCGTCTAAGGTTACCTCGTCTTAGCTTACTTCGTTTTAGTTCACTTCGTCTTGGCTCGAACCGTCTTGGTTTGCATCATCTTAGGTCACTTCGTCTTGGCTTACACCGTCTTAGCTTGCCTCGTCTTAGCCCATTCAATCTTAATTTTTACCTATCTCGATTTTCGCATTGGGGAGTAGTTTTTTATATTCCTCGGCGAGTGCTGCTTTAGCGTCGTTATCGCCGTGGACTATGCGGATGAGTGTTGGTTTAACGCGCATGCCTTTTACAAAGTTAATTAGGTTGTGTTGGTCTGCGTGGGCTGAATAGCCACTGACGGTGTGGACTCCTGCTTTAATGGTGATTTTCTTGCCATCTATTATGCTGTAACCTCCGCGAGATCCGTAGGTTTGGATCTCTCGTCCTGTTGTTCCTTGTGCTTGATAACCTGCAAATATGATGTCGGTTGTTGGATCGCCGAGCAGCCTCGCTAAATAGTTTTGAATTCTTCCACCAGTACACATGCCACTCGCGGCAATGACTATCGCCGGTTTATTACGTTTACACAGGTAATCTATTGTTGTTAGGTGCTCTTGATGGCTGCCGACGGTATAAAGCTGCTCGAAGTCTAACGGGTGCCTGTGTTGAGTGAGCTTGCGTTTGGCTTCGTTGTCCCACAGCGCTTTAAACTGTAGGTAGTGCTCGGTAAACTTTGCGGCCATTGGCGAATCAATAATCACTTCAATATGTTGCCACATCTCATTTTTATGCTGATATTGATGGATCAGCTGTTCTAGTTCATAAAGTAACTCTTGTGTTCGGCCAATACTAAAGGCTGGGATAAGTACCACGCCATTATCTGCAACAGACTTTTCTATTACCTTTCTTAAACTTTCACTCCGCTGTTTACGTCCTTGATGGTTCTTATCGCCGTATGTTGACTCTATAACTAAAGTGTCTGCTCTATAAGGGCTTTTGGGACTTGCAAGCAACGGAGTATTAGTCGCCCCTAAATCGCCGGAAAATACCACTCTGTGCTTAGCTTTGTTCTTATTTGTGTGCTTATTTTTAGAGGCAGCACTATTGTATAGATCTATCTCTACATAGGCGGAGCCAAGAATATGACCCGCGGGTTTAAACTTTGCGTTGGCTTGGTTATAGGTATTAGCTTGATGGCCTGGGTTCGCGTTATTCACTGCGTTGTTGCTGAGAGGAGCGTTGAGCTCTAAGGCAAACCATTGATTATATTCAATCGGTGTGATGAGTTGTTGCAGTTTTTTTAAGTAGAGCTTTATCATACGGTGGTTTTGGGTCACACCAATTTTTAGTGCGTCTTCAATAACCATTGGCAGTAGCGCTGCTGTGGCCACGGTGGCGTAGATAGGTTTGTTAAAGCCCGCTGCAAGCAAGTAGGGTATTCTGCCAACATGGTCGATATGGCAGTGAGTCACAATTAGCGCTTGGATATTGCTGAGTTCGAACTCTATCGGCAGTTGTTCAATGGCGCTTTTGCCTGCGGTTTCAGCCCCCTGAAATAATCCACAGTCAATCAGAATGCTTGACTGAGTGTTGATATCAAGTTGGTGGCAAGAGCCTGTAACTCCGTTGACTGCGCCGTGATGGATTATTTGCATTTTTAATCTCCGTATTTATACACAAGCCATTTGGATATACCCTTCCATGGATTAAACTAGAGTAATGCAAATATAATAGGATGCAAATATAACGCTTCGCTTAAGGCAAAACTAGAAAAGCATAAAATCTTAGATGAACGGCCTACGGCCTTACGGCACGCTTCGCTTACGGTACGCGACTGCGTCACTACGGCACGCTTCGCTTACGGTACGCGACTGCGTCACTACGGCACGCTTCGCTTACGGTACGCGACTGCGTCACTACGGCACGCTTCGCTTACGGTACGCGACTGCGTCACTACGGAACGCTTCGCTTACGGTAAAACTAGAAAAGAGACGGTATAAATGCCGACCTTCTCAGCTTGTTCGGCTTTTTCCCTGCTCTTGATCGGCTGTTAACCGGCTTTTAATCAGCTTAAACCTCGGCCTTTACCCTGCTTTTGATCGGCTCTTAACCGGCTTAAACCGTCTTAGCTTGCACCCACTCTTCTAATGCACTAAACGATTCGGTTTCATCTCCCCAAAGCATCTTGTTAGCTGTTTGATAGTTTGCGCTATATTTATTGGTCAGAGCGTTAACTGAAGCAGGTTCTATCTGAAGTAATAACTCGTTGAACGTCAGGCATTCTGGTCCTAGTGTCGGTATTGAACTGGAATACTCATACATTTCGCGGCAGTTTTGTTGATATTGCGCTTTATCAAATCGGTAAAAACAGATGGGTATATTCAGTGGTAGTACATCAATAAACAGTGATGAATAGTCGGTGACCAACAAATCGACTTCATGCAATATGCCATACACGTCTTCCATCGCACTGATGTTCAATATGTTAGGTAGAGTTGCAAGATTATTGCCCAGCTCGGCTTCGTTCGGGTGTAATCTCAGTAAAAACAATTGATTATTTTTCTGCAGGTGTTCTGATAGCGCTTGCCAGTTAAACGCGGCTGTATAGGGCGTTTCATCTTCAAAGCGCTTACTTTCAAAAGCATCACGCCATGACGGGGCATACAAAATGACTTGTTGATAGCCTTGGCGAATACTTTCACTCTCAATTTCAGCGCCTCTTTCGCTACACTTTACATTTTTCAGTAGCACGCCTGTTTTGATGGATTGCGCCTGATGTGGGGTTAATCGATAGTAATCAGTTCTGGGATATCCGCAGCGAAGTAAGTTGCTACTTTTGAGTCTAAATGCGCTGTTAAACAATTTATCAACTAGCGGGCTGGGGCTGAGCATGAGGTCGGGTTTAATCCGTTGTTGATGTGCATGCATGCTCTGCATAAATGTTTGAAATCGTGACGTTGGATTAAATACCTTCGCCATTGGGCCTGACGTAATATCGAACTCAATTTTCTTCATCGGCAGACCATGCCATAAGTTTACTTTTACAGCGCCCTTTGCCAGCCATTGATTGATGTCACCTATATAGCTGTTGTAAAAATAGTATTTGGCGGTTAATGCATGATACGCGCCTTGGATTGACCAGCGGTAATAGACTTCACAACCATCACCTTGGAGCTGCTTGATAATATCTTTGTTAGCAGTGATCCAAATACAGCGGATGAATTGACTCTGTTGCCAGTGTTTATAAAGGTATTTACTGTTATCTGAAAATAGCTCTTTATAGCTGCCAAATAAGGCTTTATTGGCATTTCGAGGCGCAAGCGCTGATAGTTTATAGATCAGCTTTCTTGTCGCTGCTTTAGCCCACTGTAAAGCCGAATTCTGCATTGTTTTTGTACCTTATTTTTGTACCTTATTAATGTCATTGTTTGGCATTTTGGCCGCGAGGCTATTTTTGATCTCGGTTGAGGAGATCTCTCCAGTGCGACTTAGATAAACAACATCGCACAGTATTGACAGTTCATCAAATTCTCCCTGCCAATCATCTCCCATCCCAAAAATGCTGATATCGTGTTTACAGATATCTTTGGCCTTTTGCTGCCAATGGGTTTCAGGCACCACCATGTCGACGTACTTACACGCTTCAACAATTTCAGCCCGCTGCAGGTAACTAAAGAATGCGGCTTTACCTTTTAACGCATTAAATTCATCCGTTGAAACGGCCACTATCAACTTATCACCGAGGGCTCTAAGGCGTTTGAACAGACGTACATGGCCAAAATGAAATAGATCGAAGGTGCCGTAAGTAATAATCGTTTTCATAATGTTCTCTCTTATATTCTCTAGGTGAGCGCTAAATAGGGACTCGTTATCAATCGACATTAGTTTCAGTTGCTGATGACTCGCTAATGATGGTTATTGCTTAACCGTGTTTATTGGTGTTTTGTGTTTAACAGATTTGGTAAATATGGACATGCTGACTAACGACCAATATTTACTGCGCTGGTTAATACAAAGGTATTCGGCTTCAACAAATTCACGCTCTTCTATCGGTGCTGCAGCGTCGATAACTAATTGCAATGGGCCGTATAGCCCTAATGATGTTGCCAAGCCGATTGGGTTATGCTGTTGAGTTGTCTGTACTTTGGCCTCAAATGGTGTCGCGCCAAATAGGGCGAGTCGGCCGGTAAATACCCAATAAAGCTGTGGTAGACGGGCGATAAATAACGGGCTTAGATTCCAACGCCAAGTTGCTTTTTTTCCACCTTTGATAAAAATATATTCTCTGATCAAAGGTTGCTTAGGCTGGGTGATTAGCGATATCAACATTAATAACGGGGCAAAAAATAAGCCGATAGAGAACATGACCAATGCTTGTAATCTATCCAGTGTGGAGACGTGTTGTAACGGCTTCAAACGGTTAGCGAACTTGCTATTGTCAGAGATAATACTCGGGTCTGTGAGCGTTAAGTGACCGCCATTTTCTGGCATTATCAATAAGTCTTCACAGACAATTGCGTTACTGACATTGAGCCCTTGACCAATATAAGTATTATCTAAAATAAGGCAGTTATTTAGGCTGCAAGCTTTCTCAACTAAGCAGTTTTTGCCGACGATAATGCTTTGCTGCAGATCAACACTTTCATCTATCCAGGTATTTTTACCTATTACACCCCATGCGTCGTGCATTCTAAGTTGGCCGGTTTTGGTTTTAGCACCAAGGTAAAAACCCTGTACCTTGGAAGCACTGCTAAAGTATCGTCCTTTAGGGGTTATGCCTGTGAGCTTTGCTGATGCAATCGTTTGGTTGGCACTCATGTAATCTTGCAGAGAATCGAGCATAAAACAGTCGCCGTGCAGAATTTGAGTGACACTTTGCGATTGCTCGGAACTCTGGTTAGTATTTTGGCTATTAGCTAATGGCCAGTTGAGATCTTCAGTAAAATGCTTGGCGCCAGGTAGCATCATTAGGCCTGCATTATTGTTCGCTATTTTTGCGACTACGTGGCTAGTGCTCATCTGTCGACTAAATTGCACAAATGATTTGATGCAAGGGCTTCTCAACATATCGGCTCGCGCCAGTAATATTGCCTCATTTGGGTTAAGCGCTAGCCGTGGCAGAATGTTGGATACTGCTTCTTGCTCACGACTTAAAAAGTACTCAACGTCTAATCCCCATTTCTCGCCATTACCAATGAGCTTTTCTATTGCTGCAGATTGAGCTGAGATAACAATTCTCACTCGGTCAATTTGGGCTTCGGCTAAATCTTCCAAGGTAAATTCAATCACTGCCTTATTACCGACTGGCAAGAGTGCAGGGCAATAATGCGCATGCAAGGGGGCGAGTTCATTACCATTTCGATTAGCGAATATGATTGCTTGCATAGTCAGCTCCTTAATATGCGCCACGAGCAAATAACACGGCTGGAATGGTTTTAATCAATAGCCAAACATCGGCGGTGATTGATTGCTGGTAGATATAGTCAATGTCGAGTTCAACTTGCTGCTCAAAAGGGATATTTGAGCGTCCAGAGACCTGCCAAATACAGGTGATCCCAGGTTTTACCAGCAGTCTGTTTCTATCATGCTGGCTGTATTGCTTCACTTCACTTAACAGCGCGGGGCGCGGACCGACTAACGACATATCGCCTTTTAAGACATTCCAAAGTTGTGGTAGCTCATCGATTGATGCTTTACGAATAAACTTACCTATCAGGGTGATTCTTGGGTCTCGCTTCATCTTAAACAGCACGCCGCCTTGCATTTCATTGTCTGTTGTTATCACTGCGAGTCTTTGCTCTGCGTCCTGATACATGGAGCGTAACTTCCACATGGTGAAAGGTTGGTTATGTTGTCCTGCACGCGTCTGGTAAAACAACACAGCACCTTTCGACTCAATGCGGATACAGAGTGAAATGAGAATGAACAAAGGCATAAGTAACGTAAGCAAGGTGACTGATACTGAAATATCGAGCATACGTTTAGTGCCGCGGTTTAAGCGTCGACCTAAGTTATGTGCTGCGCGACGTGCATTTGCTCGCTTAGCATCAAAATTTGGGGTGTAGTGAGTATTTGTTTTAGCCTTTACCTTTTGCGGCTGCGTCGGCTGCATTTTTCTCAGTTGACGGTTTTCGTTCCAAACACGTCGCAAAAACCTTGGATTGCCGATGATATAACGTTGCCACATTCTGCTAGGCTCTTGCAGCAATCTGTAGGTCCACTCCATTCCCATTTGTCTTAACCATAAAGGGGCTCGTTTGATCCGATTTGAATAGAAATCGAACAAACCACCGACACCGATGCCCACATGGCAGTTGAGTTGGTGCTTGTTCTCTTTAAGCCATTTTTCTTGTAGTGGTGCGCCCATCGCGACCAACAAAATATCTGCTTGAGATTGGTTTATACAATCAACAACGGCCTTGTTTTCACTATTATTAGGCTCTTTGCTATTGGTGGTGTTGCCTCTGGTGTCGGCATGTTTGTTGCTCATATTGAAATAACCGCTATGAGTGCCTGCAATTGTTAGATCTGGGTAGCTTTTTTGCATATTGCTGGCAGCATCAATGGCCACTCCATCAGCTCCCCCCAGTAGAAAAATAGACAACTGCTGCTCGGCTGCGAGCTGGCACAATCTTGGGAACATGTCGGTACCGTTGAGATTGTCTTTCAGCGCATGCCCTTTTGTTAAGCAAGCCAATCTGACACCCATTCCATCAGCAAATACGCGCCCGCTTTGTTGTAAGCACTGACGATAAGCTTCATTTTTCATGCTGATGTTTAAACCGTCCGCATTCACAAAGCTGTATTGTTTCATTACAGATGGAGTATCACTTTGGCACTGTTGCTGTAAATCACTTAAAAGATCCGTCATGGTCCAGTTATCTAACGCTATGCCAAACACAGAGATTGTTGCGGTTGTACGTTTGGTTTTTGGCATAAATATACCGGTGATAATCAACACGAATAGGGCTCTTACTAGTGCTGATATGTAGTTAACCACGCTGCTGTGGGCTTTGTTGAGAGAGCGGTGTGCAGCTTCAAAGCCAAGGCCTGTGGCACAGTTTATCTGCTCAATCGAGGTGATCCCGGGGTTTATGGCGTAATTTTTATCTGTTTGATGGCAAGCTTGTTTAGCATCAAATGCAAATTCGATTTTGCTACCCAGTAGGCTGATGTCACCCTTGAGCAGGTTCAATAGCATAGGCAACGATTTAAAGTGTCCAGCGTAAGTAAACTGATATAGCGCGATAACACTATTGTTAGGTCCAGAAATAAACACCGACTCAAACGTATGGCTCTGCGCGACAGTACTTCTGAGCATGGCATAAGCAAGTAATGGACTGGTGAGTAATATCATCAAGATTGCGGCAAGTGCATCGACAACACGGATGGCGAATGCCGTAGTGCGGGGAGCGCGCGTTTGTGTTTTCGTCATCATCGGCCTCGTTGTCATCAATCGTGGTTATCAATCTAGGTTATAAAGAGTTATTGCAGGTAATAGGCCAACACTCATATACACTTTGTAATCATGTGTTTACGGTGTTTCTTGGTGGGTTTTGTTGTGTGTGTTTTTAAACGATTTGCAACTTGCATCGCGTGCTGCAAACGATTTATGACGCTTGATAGGGCAATTGTTGGGCGCTGAAGAGGGGATATACGGGTATATGGCTATAGATAGACTCTAGCAAGGCTTTTACAAGCCATTACTAGAGGAGAGTCGTTCTGCTTTATAAGCTGTTCATTAGCTCGGGTGTCACGCCGTCTTTAGATATTCGCGCACGTTGCATACGCCCAAGAACGGCTTGAGCAGCTAGCTCAATGCCTTTATAGGCGCTGGGGGGCAATATCTTTAGCAGGTAGGCAGCGGCAAGCGTTGCCAGGGTACGACCGGTTTCATGCTTAAGAATCGACGGTGATGTTTTTAATGCTTGGTTTATGCGTACTACCGCTTCTTTACCATCATTATTACGAATGGCTTGTCTCGCTAAGTATCGCAGTTGATACGCACGGGCGCGATTTTCGTGTTGGGCTAATAACTCAGGAGCGTAGCGACTGGCTTTGTTTATCATGTTTTCCCATGAAGCATATTGTTTATTGGAGTCCGCTGATAAGCCCTGATTATTGAGGCGGTAATAGGTGAGTGGCGCCGGTAGCCCCTCCATTTTCCAATGGGTGGTTGCAAGGATCCTTAACCAGCATTCGATATCTTCTGATTGACGAAAGTTTTCATCAAAATAGCAGCTATGAGGATGGCTTTTGTTCAGTGCTTGGTAACGGATATCAGCTAGCGTTTCTCGGCGCAATACGGGAGCCGAACCGTTACCAACAGGATTGCGACACAGCAGATCACTGGCGCTGATATCGGTTAACTGTGGCATTTGGAACACATTAATGGCATTACCTTGGTAATCAATAAACAGTGAGCGAGAAAAGCTAATGCCCACCTCAGGCGCATTATCCAAGTGCTCTACATGCTGCGCTAACTTCTCAGGGTGCCACATGTCGTCAGAATCAATAAAAGCGACGTAACGGCCAATAGCGTGGCGGATCCCGGTATTTCTGGCGGCAGCCAGCCCTTGATTAACGTCATGACTAATAATACGAATACGTGGGTCGCTAAACGATTGGCACAGGGCAAGGCTGTTGTCGGGTGAACAGTCATTGACCAATATGAGTTCAAAGTGGCTAAATTCTTGTGCCAATACTGAGTTGATAGCGTCTTTTACAAAAGCTTCAACATTGTAGATGGGCATGACAACAGAGACTTTTGCAGTCAAAGGTTTGTGATATGGGTTATGAGAAGTCATAGCGTGTCTCCCGTGAGCCAACGGTTATCGGCTGTGTCGGTTGATTAGGATTATGAATGCTGGATTGCGGGCTGGCTGTCACTTGAGCTGTCACTTCTGTGCTGATGGCCGCTGAAGCTGTATCGGCTTGTTGAACCGTAATCTCGCCGTTGTCAGCTTCAGGCTCAGGTTCGGACTTTTGGGTTAACTGTAAGTAAATAGTGAAACCGGGCATCATGAATAGATGCACCAGCAAAATGCCCAGTGCTACGGTTGTGAGCCCTGAGAAACTGCAGAGGGTGATCGTCACTGCGAGTACTAAGGTAAAAATACTATTGCAGATAAGGTTGAATCGACTTTGTCCTGAGCTAATTAAATATTGGCTAGCGGCTTCACCAAGTGGCCTGACTAAACCACTGAGACAAAGCAAAATAAAAATCGGTAGTGCGCCAGCTTCAAGCCATTTTTGACCGTAAATTAGCGGCAGGTAAAAAGGGGCGAGTGCAGCTTGCACGGTAATGATGGGCACCGTGAGTAACATAATAAATTTGAGTGATTGAAAGTACTTTTGCTGCTGTGAAGTGTTTTTTTGAGCATCGTTGGATTGTTTCTGACATAGATGCGAGTAAAGCGCAGTGCCATAGCTTTGTATCAAACCAAGACTAATGCCTAAACTGGCATTGAAAGCAAAAAAGTAGATCCCCAGTGCTTCTATGCCAAGGAAATAGCCAACAAGTATATAGTCGATGTTCTGGCGCATGGCGATTGCCAAGTCACCTAAACCTACCTGTATACCAAACCTTAAGATCTTAATTGCTTGTGGGTTTAAACCCAGCTTACGCTCTTTGGGACTCGTTTCGCATTGACCGGCGTTAATCGCACTCGATGCTGATTTGAGTGTCTTTGATAAAGCCTCGGGAAGGGGATTGTGATATCGATGAACCCCAATCCAAATAAATATCACAATAATCTTAGGCAAAATAATTGCCCAGATCCCTAGCCCGAGTAAAGCCAATGTTGCGGTGAGTAGTCCATCAAAAACGGTCTGCCAAAGTACCGCTCGTCCTACTACCCTCATTCGGTTGAGGCGTAGGTTCTTTGCGGCGTAAAGCATGCCTAGCGGCAGCAGTAAATAGCTTGTTGCCATGAGTATCATAGGAGGTATGAGCTGCAAGTCATCGTAATAGAAAGCAAGCGGCAAACTGAGTAAGCTCATGGCAACGAAGGCGGTAATCGCAGCTAACCAGTTAACTTGATTAGCACTGGTGAGTGCATTGTTAAACTGTTCATCATCCATCTGTATTAATGCGGCGGATGATATTCTGCGGGTGGGAGTACAGATAACTTCAAAACTGGTGAGAATGATGGCGACCAGACCAAATATTTCAGGTGTGAGTAAGCGAGCAATGATAATGCTAGAACCTAAACGCACAATACGACCGAGTACTTGAGCGGAGCCGAGCCAAAATAGACTCTTGCCCAGCGCACTCCCAAAGAGGGTAGTTAGGGTGCTTTTAAGTTGTGAAATAGCTTGCATGCAACCACCTGTTATTCAATTCGAGAGGCGCTAGGATTAAGCTGTTAATCGCGTCGTCACACTCTGCTTCTGTCATCTGTTATCTACTCTTAGCGTTAGATCTATTGTCTTTGGCTAAGGGTTATTGGAGGTGACTTTTCCTTTTGTCATATACAGAGGGTTACAGATATCGTGCCAACCTTGTGCTTTAACGCTGGAAGAATGTAAGTGTTTGAAGTGTATTGTGATTGATCCGTTGGGATAAAAGAGCTATCGGTGTGCCGCTATGTTAGGACAGGTTATGTCTGTGGATTTTGCATATTGCGAGTCAGAATGGAAGCGGGGTGGAAACGGATGAGAGCCGGTAAGAGCGGGGTGGGGCCGGATCGAAGCAGGGGTGGAGCCGGATGAGAGCCGGAATAGAAAAGGGATAGAGCCGGGGGAGAGCGGGATAGAGCCGGATGAGAGCGGGGTGGAGACGGATTAGAGCCGGAAAGGAAACGGATAGAGCCGGAAAGGTAACGGATAGAGCCGGAAAGGTAACGGATAGAGCCGGATGAGAGCAGGATAGAGACGGGTAAGGGCCGGGGTAAAGCCGAGGTGGAGTCGTCACTTTAGCTTGTTGATTTATTTTGTTTCAGTGCTATGCCAATAATGATCAGTCCTGGCCAGAATAGGTAGGCGAGGATCTCTAAGTTTTCACCAAAAGTGTATAGGAACATCTGCAACAGAATGGCAACGGCGACTGCTGAAATCGCGTTGCTAAAAATAAAACGCAGTAGGCTAATGAAAGTGACTAACATCGCTGAGGCTAGCGCTAAAGCACCCACTAGCCCTTTAACAAACAACAACCCATACCAAGTATGGTGAGAACCAATGACCATGTATTCCACTAAATGCGGACCTTTTTCAACAATGCCATGGCCCCAAATAACGGCTTCGTTAGCCCAACGTTCGAGTGCAATGTTGCCCAACTCTTGTCTAACTCGGGTTGAACCTGCGCGTGCGTTCTTAAATGCGTCGACACTTTGTTGTACTTTTTCAAGCACGCTATAGCCAGAGAATCCGAGAAATAGCAGGGCTGGGCTAGCAACAAAGTACAGCCATGGCGAACGGTACCAACGTATGAACATGAAAAAGCCAATGAGTAACAGGTAAGTCACCAGCGCAAGCCGAGATTGAGACAACAAAATCATGCTTAAGCTGCCAGCGAAACCATAAAACCGATACCGCTTTGATTGCTCTTGGGTGGTAAAGATAAAAAACAGATTTCCCATCATGCCTAATGCTGGTGCCCACGGAGTGAACAGGCGCCATCTGGGGATCCCACTTGCTGGATCGAGTTCATATAAACTGACGCTGAAAATTTCAGGTCCAGGTCCACCAATAATACTCAGCGGTGAGGTATAGAGCGTAGTGGGGAGTTTTAGTAGCCAGGCGAGCATAAAAATAGGCAGTAGAATAAGGGTGTGTTTACAGACGATGCAACAGGCACGATAGATGATTTGTGGGCGAATATTAAGTGAGCCAATTAAAGGGAAAATAGCTAACAGCGCCCAACCTTTGGCCCAACCAATACTCGACTTAATTAATTTGGCAACACCCAAGCCTTCAGTGAGATGCGCAACGACCAGTGCGAGTAACATCAATGACATGGCCACGATCCAGAATTTTTGCGTATTGGAAACAACAAAGTGCTGCTGGTTCACAAGGATTCTTTTGGCAAACCTTAGCAATAAAATCCAGCCAATCACCGGCGCGACTACATACATGGCACCCAATAACCAAAATAGGTAGGTTCCAGTGATGGAGTACCAAACTAGTCGTTCATCAGAATTTTCTGGAGTATAGGCTTGCGGATCCATAACATTCCCATCCCTGCTATTAATGATATCGATGCGGCAAATCCGCCAACCAATGCCAACAATATTGCTAACTTATCTGATGCCTCTGGCATTGTTGGTGCCGACATTAACTGTATCAAAGGAAATGACGAATATATATCAGCTTTACCAACATCCATTTTAGCCAGTGCTGAGGTGAATACGGCGGTGGCCACCTGGTGTTCTCTTTGTAGATCTTCTAGCTTTGCAGCATCATCGTTACTGTCGTATAAACGGTGATCCCAGTCATGGATCTGCTGCGTCAGCGAGGCAATTCGACGATTGAGTCCTTTGGCCTGAGTGTCGAGTGTTATTAGCTGCTGCATTAATTGCGCTCGGCCATCAAGATCATCGACTGATATCATCAACATTAGGCGTTTATCAGCATAACCAAGCAGTACTTTACAGCGCTTTGATATCGCCGCTAGTATCGATTTTTGCTCATTTCTATGGGTAACCACCTGTGGGTGGCGCTTACCATATCGACTTGAATATTCAGTGAGTTTTGCCGTTACATTGGTATAGCTTACCAGTAATTGCTGAAACAACTGGTCATTTTTAAGGGTTAGTAAACCGGCAGCTTGTTTTGGTGACAATGACAGATGTATTTCAAGCATTTTTTGGCTTGCGATAATGCCTTGATACTCAGATACCAAGGTAACTTTACTATGCTTTAGGCGCTCCATTGTCAGTGCTAGCTCTTTAAATTGGTCAAGCGAGACCAGACCATGATCCGACTGAAACTCAAGTAACTTGCTTTGAGTAAAGCTGACTTTATTGGCAAAACTCGCCATACCTACGCGGATAGCATCTTCTCGTTGCTGTACTTCATCGTTACGCAGCAGCGACAACAATGCTTGTAAGCTGTGATAGTGCGCCCATGCTCGTTGTTGTGCGTCTTGAGCCGTGGCTGATTTTATGCTGAACTGCATCAAGCCAGTTTGATTTGGCAATTTTAGCTTTGGCTTGGTAAATGCGCTATTTTTTATGTTCATGGTTTTGGCTGCAGCATTGAGTATGGTTTTGCTGGTGGCGATTGACTGGTAATTGATTCTAGGATCAATAGCAGTGCTTAAATAGGGTGAACTCGCGCTACTATTGGCTTGGCCAACACTGTCTAAGCTCACTACGGCGCCTGCCCCTGCGCCGGGTAAAATGAGAGTCCATTGGCTTACATAGCGGCTAGGGGTCATGAGAATAAACAGCAGCACCAGTAGCCAAATACAAGCGACAAGGGTAAAGGTCAGCTTCAGATAAGCACTTTTTCGCTGCTTAATGGGTATCATGCTACCATTGACGAACAAACGCTTCATCCACAGTAGAGGTCTTATTGATTGTTTTTTTTCCATCATAGCCTCCTTTCCGTTAAGGACGATTAAAGTAATTCAAGTAGCGTTGCAGGGACTAATATTTCGGTCATAGTCCGCGCGATTTCCCGCATATTGGTCACACGTGAGTCATAACAAGCAATGCCGTCACCGGGCATTAATATTGGATTCATGCCCGTTTCCCAAGAGTGTCTAATTAACGAATCCATAGAGCGTTCAATCACATCCATTTCAGATGTTAAAGGATTTTTAGTGATCAGCAGTAAGTGTCGACTGGCATTGGTTGACTGCGCGCCGCCGACACAGTTTGCCGCTATTGCACCACTCAGCAGGCGCGTACCATAGGGAAAACGAGTGGCGTCGGTATCGACTGCAGATTGCGAGTTACTGCTTGCTGGCTGCGTGAGGTTAGATAGAAACACCCGGATCCCAGGCGCTGTTATTTGCGAGGGTCTAGCCAGTGCATCATCAAAATAATCGTGCTGTGGTACATGAATATGGTCACCTGACATGAGGGTCATTGATGGTACTGGGTAACCGTGGATCACCCCCGAAAGATCGAGCTTGAAACTGTGCTGATCACGAATAACAATAATTTCGCTTATATTCGCGTCGGGGCGAACTCCACCAGAGGCTCGAAGCGCAGCAGCAATGCTTCTTTCTACTGCTTGGTCGCCACTGTGGCTGCCGCTATCATCGATAATGACGGTATCGGTTTTCTTGTTGATTTTGTGCTGTCCAGGTTCAAATACGCCACCTGAAACGGTGACCTGCACTGGCGCCCACTTTAATGGGGTAATACTGATCCTTACGCTGTCTTTGAGCATAAAGTCTTGCTCAACCAAATGTTGTGCAATGGCGGCTGATAATTGCTGAACATCAAGCCCTTTAGCATGGATGGGGTGCAGGTAGGGTAGATAGATATAACCGTCGTTGTTGACTTCGATTTTACCACTGAACTCGAGTCCATTTAAGACGTTCACGTTTAAACGATCACCGACCGATAAACGAATATTTTGCGGCAAGTGTAGCGCTTGCTGTGCTTGACCCGTTTGCATTAACCAGGTGGTTCCCATTGGATCATTTGTCCTTTGATTTGTATTTTTAGGCGCTCGTTCGCTGGTTTTGCTGCGCATGTAAGGGGTGTCGTTATCGTAGAAGTGGCATTGGGTCATGTCATCTTCTATGTTGTCACAGATGTCTGCTTCTTCTGGGTGATGGGGCAGAACGCATCCCGATAATACCGTCGCTATGGCGATGATGAGTAGCCCAGATAAAGCACTCAATTGTTTTACCTTACTCACTGGACTCAGCTGTATATTCTGCGGCAATGCTGAGTGTTGGACTGTGGCGGATAAGTTTAAGCAGTGATTGGGGTTCATAGCGTCTTCCTTAATACCTGGCTTGTTAGCTAACAAGTTCATTGCATATATAGTCAATAGCGGCTGTTTCATCTTCATAGATAGAAAAAACGTGATGCAGACGGGTCAGCTCGATCAGTGCCCGCACACCAGCAGTGGGTGACAGTAATACAATTTCGCCACCTTGCTCCTCGACTTTTTTAAGCGCTGAAATCAACACTGAAAGGCCGCTTGAGTCGATGTATTGCACTTGATGTAAGTCGATAACTAATTGAATCATCCCGCTGTTGATTTTCTGCAAAATGGCGGCACGAAGAGTCGGAGTCTGTGTCATCACCATTTCGACAGGTAAGGTGATTTTGCAGGCATTATTCTGTGCTAGTGGAGAGAATTTCATAGGAAGCTCCTTAATATGCTTTGGGCTGGTTGCTAATGAATCGTTGCTAATGAAGACAAAATAACGGTTTGTTTTGTCATTCATCTTTATTGGGTAATATAGATATTTGCAACTCTGGTGCCAACTTTTAAGTGCTTGTTATTAAGGGGGTTAATCTGCTTTGGTGGTTTTGGCTGGGGTATGTTTGGAAGGGAGTCTTAATATGCAAAGCAAAATGAGCAATCTGCGAATAACTCAATGTGATGTAAGAAACAGCTTAATGTCGTTGACTATTTAACAACGAAAAACAATACGTTGTGTTATGCGCGGGACACTGACTTGACTGGTTAGCCAAAACACAAGGTCGTTTTCCAGAACCCTAATATTGGGCTTGAGTTTAAGGCTCAGTTTAAAGCTAAGTTAGCTTGCAAATATGCCAGCGTTATTGGATTGATAAACTCAATTGCAGATGAGTCCCAGCGACAGATTTTTGCACCCTCACGTTATCCATCCAGCTATGCATAATCCACAAACCTCGACCCGACTGAGCATCAGTATCAGGGCATTGCTGTGGTGCTTTACTGCAATGTAATGTGGAGTGGTCCAGCAGGTCGACAATCACTTTATTATCGCGATTGTGTAAAATGAGGGTCATATCTGCGGATCCATTGTTAGCGTGATCCATTACGTTTGCGACAGCTTCGAGTACACAGGTAACAATCTTAAATCGTTGCGAGGAGCTTATGTGGTTCTGCAACATAAACTGCTCTATTTCCAGGCAAAGAGAGTGTTTGGCGAGTACGGATTTATTGAGGTTGATCTGGATGCTATTCATGTTCTTTCCTTGGTTAATTTGATAGGCAAGTGAATGCGTTATTGGTCGCAGATTGTGTGGAGATCAGCATTAATGAAATATCATCCTGAGCTTGTTTCTGTTGCCAAAGATCACAGCTATGGGTTAGGTGATGCAGTAATGAATCTGGCGTTAGTGTTCTGGCATCATTGATTATCTTTAGCAGACGCGGCTGGCCCAAAAAACCATGTTTTGGATGACGGCATTCATATATGCCATCGGAATAGAGTAATAAATGTTCTTGCTGTGCTAATGAAAAATAACTGCTGTTATATTGGACATTCTTGCGGATCCCTACCGGCAGTTGAGTCGCAACGTTGAGCTGAGTTTTATCGACAAAGTAAGCCTGCTGCGAGTTAATCACAATGGGTGCTGGGTGACCCGCGTTAACTAATTCAACTGCGCCAGTGACAGTATTGGCGATGCCTATCACCATCGTCGCGAAGCAGCCGCTATTTTGTGGGTCATCAAACTCATTGTTAAGCGTGTTGATGAGAGTGCACACATCTAATGCTCGCCAGGCATCTTGGTTGTTCGTTAAATGCTGTGCCAAGGTGAAGCTTTGCATAGAAGCCGCTGTACCATGGCCACTGACATCAAGTAGATAAAAGCCAATATGCTGCTCGTCAATATTAAAGCATTGAAAAATATCTCCAGCCAAGTCGTGTGCAGGTTTAAACTCACAGGTCACCTGCCATTGTTGATTGAGCTGACCGTTGTCTGGCAGCAGCGCTTGCTGCAGTTGGGCTGCCAACGCAAGATCTTGTTTGACTAAACGGAGGTATTGTTGCTCTTTTTCAAGCAAGTGGTTGAGTGACTTATTTTTTTGTGCCAGTTGGCGCTGCATCTCTATTATTCGCAGTCCGGCATTGATCCTCGCTTTGAGCACGGCACTATTAAAGGGCTTAGCAACATAATCATCTGCGCCGGAATTTATCCCCTCAACAATATGGCTATTATCACTGTTCCCGGTGAGTAGTATGGTATACGGGTTATTGATTGAGCATTTGAGTATTTTGCAAAACTCGATGCCGTTCATGTTTGGCATCATCCAATCTGTAATAACGAGATCGATATCGTGATCGCTCAGGTAATCAATAGCAGATTCGGCATCGGAGAAATCAACGCTATTGAGTCCCATCGCGGTGATTAAAGCGCTTAACAAGCAGCGTTCGCTATCACAATCTTCGACAAGCATGATTTTAAACGGTTGCTTTGTTTCTGAAGCGGTCAACACTGTCATTACTCAATTCGCAAAATTGCTGGGCTATGCAGTGAGAAAGCAAAGGCTATGCCATCATCGACGATGCTTGGTTATCTCTTTGTATATATAGATTATTTGCATTTTTAAAGGTTTTGGTGGCTGCCTTCAGTGCTATTTTGCAATTGAGATTGTTGCAAATTGCGAATGGCTGTTCCATATTGAGGTCAAGCATTAATAAACAATAAGTCTTTGTCATAGAAAGAGATTTTAAATTCTCTGTTTGATTTCGCTTATTCTTAATCTTGGCGTACTTATTGCTGGTATTAGTAAAATGAAAATAGATTTAGCTCAAGGATGGAACGGCATGTTTTCACTCTTCTATAGAGAACAAAGGCTTTTGATGCATGGCTCAAAAATAGTGATGGTTAGCTTGCTACTATGCTTTGCACAGACCTGTATTGCTGAGGTTGAGAGCCGTCGCTCAACGGACATATTAGTCTTTGGCGTTGTGCCTCAGCAAGCGGCCAGTACACTCGCTAAAGCTTGGGGGCCGCTGTTGGCTGCAGTGTCGCAAAATGCAAAGCTTGATTTGCGTTTTGCAACTGCGCCCGACATTCCTACTTTTGAATCTAGGCTTGCAAGGGGGGAATATGACATCGCTTATATGAATCCTTACCATTATGCGCAGTTTCATCAATCACAGGGTTATCAGGCTCTTGTTAAAGAAAAAGATAAAAAGCTCAAAGGTATTATTGTGGTGGCTAAGGATGGGCCTTATCACACTCTGGATGCCTTAGCAGGAAAGACGATAGCGTTTCCCGCGCCAGGTGCATTTGCGGCCAGTATGATCCCAAGGGCGAACTTAAAGCAGCGAAATATCGACTTTACAGCTAAGTTTGTTGGCTCCCATGATTCTGTCTATTTGGCCGTATCACAGGGATTATTTGAAGCGGGTGGCGGCGTTGGTAGAACATTCAATAATTTACCCGTTGAAATTAAATCTAAGTTACGCATTCTTTGGACCACCCCGAAGTACACGCCTCACGCCATTGCTGTGCATCCGAGAGTGTCTGCAAGCACACGTAAAATATTGACGGCTGAGCTAGAGGCTTTGTCGGCGTCGCCGCAAGGTCAGGCCCTGCTCGACACGCTTGGTTTTAGTGCATTTAAAGCGGCTCAAAATAGTGATTGGGATGATGTTAGAGCATTAAAACTGGGTGAGTTATCCATTCCGCTAAAGGAGGGTAACTAATGTCTTTTAGATTAAAAACTATTCTTGGCATTGCGATTATTGAAGGCTTGCTGTTAATGCTTCTGGTGTATACCAGTATCGACTATTTAAAATCTTCTAATGAATCTGAAATAGAAAAACGTGCTCAATCAACGGCATTATTGTTTGCTGCCGCAGCAAAAGATGCCGTGCTCAGTACCGACTTATCAACGCTGAGTAATTTAGCCAATGAGCTTATTGCAACTAATCAGGTGTTGTATGTGAATGTCTTTAATAGAGATGACCTGTTAGTGACCGCAGGAGTGACTGATGGTGCTCATTTAGCGGCGCGTGATAGCAGCGTGACTTATGTTGATGATGGCATTTTGGATATCGAGGCCATGGTCGCCGAGTCTGGCATTGTTTATGGCAGAGTCGAGCTTGGGGTTGAAATATCAAAGCTTGATATTTTTATTGCTGATGCCACCAAACGATTTCTATTTATTGCCGCGTTGGAAATGCTGCTTGTTGCGCTTTTCTCTTGGTTATTGGGTCACTATTTAACCCGAAATCTACAGCAATTGAAATTGGCCTCAACACGTGTGTTTGCAGGGGAGAAACAAGTCAAAATACCGGTAACATCAGAGGATGAAATAGGCCAAGCTGCCCATGCTTTCAATCAGATGGTTGAACAGATCGATATTAAAACCCATGCGCTAGAGAATGCCAACACACGCCTGAGTACCATTTTAGGCACCGCATTAGATGGCTATATCATCATCAATACGCGTGGTGAGATAAGCGAAGTGAACCCTGCTGTTAGCCGCCTTTTTGGTTATAAAGACAGTGAGTTATTAGGCGAAAATGTATCGTTACTTTTACCTTTATCTGAAAGGCCCATGCATGACGGTTATATCCGTAACTATCTTGAGAGCGGTGACGCTAAAATCATCGGCAAAGGTCGGGAGTTACTGGCGCAACACAAAGAGGGGAAGCTGTTTCCCATTGAGCTATCAATCTCAAAAATGATGCTCGATGGCGAGCTACTGTTTTTAGGATTAGTCAAAGATCTTAGTGATGTAAAACGGGCGCTGGTGGCGGCGCAAAGAACAGAGTCTATTTTGTTAGCCACCTTAGAAGGCAGTAAAGATGCATTAGTCACCATCGATATTGCCGGTAATATTCAAGAGGTAAATGACTCCGCTTGTTTAATGTTTCATGCCCATCAGCTTGATTTGATTGGTGAATCGATGGAGACTCTATTGTTTAGAGGTGAGGCGAAAATCGCGTTTAGGGGCATGTTAGAAGAGTATCGTCGCACGGGTGCCGGCAAGGCCATTAAAAATGCCACCGAAATGCACGCGACGGACTTTAGTGGCAAGCCTATCGCAATTGAGCTGACTTTGATCCCGGTACAGTTAGGCGACGAAATGCTGTTGACCGCGTTTATTCGTGATATTTCAAGACGTATGGAGTACGAAACTCAGCTTAAGCTGGCAAAAGACCAAGCTGAACAGGGCAGTAAAGCAAAATCCCGATTCTTGGCTACCATGAGCCACGAAATTCGCTCTCCTCTTAATGCTGTGCTGGGAAGCGTTGAGCTGATGCTGGATTCACGGCTGAATAAAGAGCAACGTATCTATGCCAATACGGCAAAAGAAGCGGGCACGGCGCTGTTAAGTACCATTAACGATATTTTGGATTTTTCTAAAATTGAAGCTGGGCAGATGTTGTTAGAGAAAAGTGCCTTTTCGGCAGCAAAACTGGTCAGTCAAGTGCTACAGATTTTGTCACCTAAAGCACAAGATAAAGGGGTTACCTTAGCCAGCTTTGTCAATTCTAATATACCCGAAAGTCTGATTGGAGATGGTCAGCGATTACGCCAAGTGCTACAAAACTTAGTTGATAATGCGATTAAATTTTCATCCGGTGGTTGCGTGGCTGTCGAGATGTGGTTGCTTGAAGGTACCTCTAGCAAGGTGCAGTTATGCTGTACTGTATCGGACCAAGGTATTGGTATTCCCCAAGAAGCACAAGGCACGTTATTTAAGGAGTTCAGCCAGGTTCATGATGGCTACAATACCAACTATAGCGGCACGGGGCTGGGCCTCGCCATTTGCGCAGAACTTATCAACCGTATGGAAGGCAATATTGCAGTACGGAGTCAACAAGGACGAGGCAGTTGCTTTAGTTTTGATGTCAAACTTGAGTTGGACAACACCGAAGTGCTGTTAACGCCTCATATACCCGCTCATGCTCGTGTGTTGCTGGTACATCCCAATACGACCTATTGTGAATTGTTTACCAAACAATATAGGCAATATGGGGTAACCGCTATTTGTGTCGATAGCATCGACAACATCTTCAATGTATTAAAGGTGCAAGGTCGTTTTAATTTAGTGTTGATTGATGAACGCTGCTTAGTCGATCTCAAAGTGGAGCAGGCTAAAGAGATTAAACAATCATTTCTTTATGATGAGGCGCTAATGGCGGCACTCATGACGGTGGTTGTGCCTGAAGCGTCAAAATTATTGGCAGAGGTGGGCCTTGAGCAAGTGGTTAATAAACCACTAAGCAGAGACATGATGCTTGGCATGCTCAGTGGTGATCACAGCTTTAATACTGAGTTAAGCAGCGCTGAAGATATGTTGATGAATGAAAGCCAAACTCAATTACCGATTTTGTTAGCAGAAGACAGCCCTGCAAACCAAATTGTGGCCAGCGCGCTATTAAATAAATCAGGCTTTAAAGTTGAAATTGCTAATAATGGTAAAGAAGCCGTGGCTATGGCAGCGAATAAAGAATATGCGTTGATTTTAATGGATATGAGAATGCCTGAAATGGATGGTATTGAAGCCACTGAACATATTTTGCTGCAAAAGCCGCAGCAACGCATCATCGCAATGACGGCGAATGTACAAAAAGAGGATGTAGAATTATGCATGAATGCGGGCATGAAGGACTTTGTCCCTAAACCAGTCAATCGCGCACAATTAATTAAAGCGGTTAATCGGTGGGTGACAAAGGATCCATCGATGACTCGGGTGTCTTACCAAGCTAATCATCAAGTGAACGGTTATGGTCAATCTTTAGCGGCTGAATGGGATGATCCTGTTAGAGCTGAGTCCCCTCTGTATACGGCTTCTCCTCAAGCAGATAAAGATCCAATCGAGTGCGTATCAAAGAGGACTCCATCAATATCGAGTTCTGCGTCTACAATCAGTCAAGAGCCGAATAAAGATGGTTATCAAACTGAGGGACAAAGTTTGACTGAAAAACACGGACGAGATCAGGGTTCAGCAAGTGACGTTGTTGAAGAGATAAATAGTCAATTACTCGATGAAGCCACGCTTAAAGAGTTAACCAGTATGCTCGGTGAAGAGGCGATGACAAGAATGTTCAGCGTATTTATTAACGAGGCCGAGGAGCGACTCGGTATATTAAAATCACTGTTAAAAGCCTATCAGTCACTAGGTGAATGTGATCTAGATGAAGTTGACATACAGGCGCACACATTAAAAAGTAGTGCGGGCAGTTTTGGTGCTCAAGCGTTAAGCGTGGCAGCTAAAGGGCTTGAATTAAGTGCCAAAGAAGGTGATATTAATCAAGTAGTCCAGTTACTTAGTGATGTTATTGATATTGGTGAGAAAACCCTACAGGTGTTTAATGCCCGTTTAACGTAACGTCATCTGCGAGTATGTAAGAAAACTGACTGATAACTGCTAGACTTTACTCACTAACCTTTGTCTCTCTTAGCGTAATTGATACGATGATGACAACATATTAAGGTTTGATAATTTATTAAAGGTTGATTGTTTATATGGATATAACGAGCTCGTTCAGTGCATTACTCGTAGAAGATAGCATGTCGCTCGGAGCGCTATACACGGAGTACTTACGTGCGGACGGTGCGAAGGTTACTCATGTTAATCATGGTGAGGATGCGCTAAATGAGTTAAAGCAGTGGCAACCGGACCTGTTAGTGTTAGACATTAAACTTCCCGATATGTCTGGTATGGATATTCTTGATATTGTTCAAAAACAGTATCCTGATATTACCGTTATTATGATCACCGCTCATGGCACAATTGGTCTCGCGGTTGATGCTATGCGAGCTGGCGCCTTTGACTTCCTGGTTAAACCATTCGATGCCAAGCGTTTATCGATTACCGTTCGAAATGCCCTTAAGCAACGACATCTGGTTAACTTGGTGGCTAAATATGAAAGCAGTTTACCCAAACCTCATTATTTGGGGTTTATTGGTGAGTCGTTGGCGATGCAAACCGTTTATAAAACAATTGACTGCGTTGCCAATAGTAAAGCGTCTGTCTTTATCGTGGGCGAAAGTGGTACTGGTAAGGAAGTCTGCGCCGATGCTATTCATCATGCTGGTAGTCGCCGAGATGAAGCCTTTGTCGCATTAAACTGTGCCTCAATTCCGAAAGACCTGATCGAGAGTGAAATTTTTGGTCACACAAAAGGGGCGTTTACGGGGGCTATAGCACACCGTGATGGTGCGGCAACTCGCGCCCACAAGGGGACACTGTTTCTTGATGAAATCTGCGAAATGGATTTGGATCTGCAAAGTAAGTTATTACGCTTCATCCAGACTGGTGTTTTTCAGCGCGTTGGCGGCACTAAAGAGGAAAAAGTTGACGTCCGTTTTGTGAGTGCGACTAACCGTACTCCTTGGGATGAAGTCAAATCGGGTCGTTTTAGAGAAGACCTGTTTTATCGATTACATGTGATCCCAATTGAACTGCCACCATTAAGAATGCGCGGTAATGATATTTCGCTGCTAGCGAATAAGCTGCTCAAAGAGTACAACAAGGAAGAGGGCAAGCAGTTTAAAGGCTTTAGCGCCGAGACTAAGCAATGCCTTAAAAATTATCAATGGCCGGGCAATGTTAGGCAATTGCAGAATGTCATTAGACAAGTGGTGGTGCTTAATGATGCTGAAATGGTTGAGTTTGATATGTTACCGGTGCAGGTCACCGCGGATATTAATGTGAAACATATCGCGCCTAAAGTTCAGAGCGCTTCGACGACCTTTGCTGATGTTAATGCTGATGCCTCTTCGGTGGTTAAAGGGGCTGCAGAGGTTGAGGGGGATTTCTCTGAGCAAGTAGCAACACCTGCAGTGCCAGTTGATATTGTCCCGCTATGGATCACCGAGAAGCAGACCATTGAAGATGCGATTGCATTTTGTGGCGGCAATGTGCCTAAAGCGGCTGCACTGCTGGATATTAGCGCTTCGACAATCTATAGAAAAAGACAGAGTTGGGAAGAGGTTGAGGGTAGCTTAACTCAAGAGGGCTAGTGACTTTTTATATCGATAGAACATAGAGAAAATACTGCAAAAAGAGTAGACTTTGAGTCTACTCTTTTTGTTTTTTAGAACGAGATTAATCATGAAATTCCTAGTCGATACCCACGCTCATACCATAGCGTCAACTCACGCTTATAGTACTGTGCATGATTATATTCGTGTTGCGAAAGAGAAAGGCATCAAGTTATTTGCCATCACCGATCATGGGCCTGATATGGCAGATGCTCCTCATTTTTGGCATTTTGTTAATATGCGAGTATTACCCCGCATCATTGATGGTGTCGGTGTGTTACGTGGTATTGAAGCGAATATAAAAAATGATGCAGGCGATATCGACTTTTTTGGCGATTACTTACAAACGCTCGATATTGTATTGGCGGGATTTCATGAACCAGTGTTTCCACCATCGACTAAAGAGGTTCACACTCGCGCACTCATCAACTGTATTGAAAGCGGTAATGTCGACATTATTACTCACCCCGGTAACACGGTATATCCAATCGATATTAACAAGGTAGCTGCAGCCGCTGCCAAACATAATGTTGCACTAGAGATTAATAACTCCTCTTTTTTGACCTCAAGAAAAGGCAGTGAAGCAAACTGTACCGCCATTGCCAATGCTGTCAAAGAGGCTGGTGGACTTCTTGTTATGGGCTCTGATTCTCACGTCGCTTTTAGCTTAGGCAACTTTGAAAAAGCCATTGAGATAATAGAGGCGGTGGAGTTTCCAATTGAACGGTTACTTAACCGTAGCCCTGAAGCCTTGTTGTGCTTTCTATCGGCGAGGGGCCATGTATCCCTTGATGAGTACTCTGATTTAATTGAGTAAGCTTTTTTAACAATGCATTTTGTTGTCATGTATTCTCTCATTGAAACTCAAGTTGATATGGTCAATCTGCGCTACACACAGGGCATGATGTCGGTCATCGAGGTATACATGAAAATAGATTTTATGAACGTTATACGATGAACATTGTGCTATGAAAATATTGGTTACAGGCGGCAGAGGGCAATTAGCACATGCATTAGCATTAATCGCGGATCTCAGTGGTGCGCAGGTTAAAGTGAATCCGTTTTATGATCAAAGCACAGGATCTATTAACATTGGCGCGGAGCGTGAATTACTTCGTTTTTTACCTGAAGCGGCGAGCTGTTTAAGTGAACTAGATGAAATATACCTGCTCGCGCATCAAGAGTTAGACATTTGCGATCCCGTTTCAATTGATGCTGCTTTTAAACACATAAAGCCAGATGTGCTGATTAACTGCGCTGCATATAATGCTGTCGATAAAGCGGAGGTAGATGTTGATAATGCCTACCAGATTAATGCACAGGGGCCTAAGTTACTTGCTGAGCAATGTAAGCGAGACGAGGTTACCTTGATCCATATATCAACCGATTTTGTTTTTTCAGGAGATAAAGGCTCGGCTTATGATGAACAGGATCGTCCATCGCCTATTTCTGTGTATGGTAAAAGTAAGCTTGCAGGAGAGCAAGCTGTGCTGCAAATATTAGGCAATCAGGCCTATATCGTTCGAACGGCTTGGCTTTACAGCGCATGGCAACAAAATTTTGTCAAAACGATGCAACAGCTGTTTCGCAGCACAGATAAAATTAGTGTGATTGATACGCAAAGGGGCAGTCCAACCTGGTGTGAACCGTTAGCGGTAGTCATTTTTAAATTAGTTAAAATGGCCGTGAACGAACGCAAGCAAGATAACAAACACTGCTTAAGCGGTGATGCTTTATCTTGTGGCGACAATGTCTATCATTACGCAGGTCATGGACATTGCTCGTGGTTTGATTTTTCCAGACATATTCAGGACTTAATGGGTAAGGCTGGCAGCAAATTGCATTGCACTGTTACCCCTATATCAACGGAGTGTTGGCAAAAGCTGCACCCTAATCCATTGGCTGCCAGGCCGACGAATAGTGGCTTATGTTCTGATAAAATACTCGCTGAAATATCAATGGATCATGACAGTTTAATTCGCGCTTCATGGCAGCAGCAGTTACAAGTGATGTTAGCCATACAGGCATTGAGTGGCAAATAGGTATTATCGCGCTATTGCCACTAGTGTGGTGAAAGCTTGTTGGGTTGTGCTGTAGAGTAAGTTAAGCAATAAAAAAGGAGTAAACCTTAACGGTGTACTCCTTGTTCAGATATTAGCTTAAGGCATCGACATCAGTATCGGTTAAGCTAAAGAGGGTTAGCGCTTAGAAGCTTCGCTCCCAACCTGCATAGAGTGTCGTATCCCAGTCATTGCCGCCAGAGGTAACATATTGACTGTAACTCAAGGTTCCACCCACTTTTAGAGTGCCTTCATAGAAAGGTCTATGGTAGCTGGTGTCATATTGGTAAACACGCTCATATTCACCGGTTGACACTGGATTGCCACCTTCTGGTCGTCCATTATCAATGCCATCGGTATTAAGGCGTAACCAACGCAGTTTATTGGTAATATTTTGCCCGCCACCTAACTGGGTAATACCGCCGATAACGAATGTTTCAGAGTCATTATCATAAGTGCTACCTAGGCTACGGCCATAGTAACGATAGCCACTTTGGTAGAATCCATGCTCGTACAGACAGTTATACTTTTGCGGGTCAATACCGCAAGACACTTTAGTATCAGAGTACTCTAAGAATACGCGAGTGTTTAAGTCAGTTAATACAAAATCAATGCCGCCCATATTGGCCGCGTTGATTAATCGATTCTTCTCTGTATGGAAATCTTCATGGGTGCGCTCGTAATAGATCCCATAAGGAATACCAAAGGCGGTATCTGACCAACGGAAATCATATCCTGCTAACATGTTTTCTTGGCCGTTCTCAAGCTCACTTTCGGTTCCGCCGCCATTAAACAGGCCATCCCACCAATCGCCTAGGCCATTACCATAACCTTCGCCGCCCCATTGCATTGTCCAAGAAAAACCGACCTCGAGTTTTGAGATAGGTCTGAGGGTACCGCGTGCACCCCAGTGTTTAGTTTCTGGTACGTAACGGTCGCTTTCCATCTGACTAAATGCGGTGGTAAAGGTCCAAGGGCCAACCCAGCTGAGCCATGGCGTTTCAAATGCTTGGCTGTTATTACGGCTCAAAGTGACTCCAGGCATAGGTCTGGCGTTAGTGGTCTGAATTAAACCACTGTCCCAGCCAGGCCCCCAGTATTTTTGCTGTGCACCAGCACTGACTATCCAGTTACCCAACATAACAGCGGCAAAACTGTCATCTAAACGGGTACTGTTGCCATCAATAGGATCGGCATGATAGCTGGCTGAAAGTCGGCCACTGAACCAGTCCTGGGTGACTTCGGCGCTAACGGTTCCTTCGCCTTTATCGCGATAATCTTGGCCAAAGCCAATAAATCTGGTGGTGTCAGTAGCGCCTGCAAGTTCAACTTTGGTGCTAAATGCACGATGATCTTTATCGTAGGCACGATTAACTCTGTCAAAAGCACTGCGCTGATGATCTGAAAGTTGAGTTGGTTCGGCTTTATCTAAATCTTGTTTTAGACCATCCCACATCAATGGGTAGGTGGTAATGGGTTGGACAATAACCCCGGTATCAGAAAGTAGTTGAATGTCGGCTCTAAGTGCCAAATCTGTCGGTTCAACCCACCATGCTGCTTGCACTGAGCTACAACCGAAAAGAAAAAGTCCTGCTAATAATTTGAGTTTCATTGGGATCCCTTATGTCAATGAAGCGCATTCTAGTGTATTTCGCTAAAGGCTAACAGTGTAGAGTGATTTGTTATTCAATATAAGCGCTAATAACGATCAATTAGTTACTAAATTATTCATAATGTTGATTGTTATTACATAAGCAGTGAATAGGACGTTGATGATGAGGTAGACGAAAGGATTACGTCGCTGGATTTATGTGCAGAGGTAAAGGTTGTTAATCGCTCTAGCATTAACAACATTCAATATCTATTCTGAAGGGAGTTAATTGCTTGGATATATTCGGCTTACGTTTGAGGTTAACCTCTGGCGCTGATGGATATGTGCTTCTACTTTCCTTAGAGTTCGTTTCAATACTTTTAGTCTTTTATGACTAGAATGCGTTAAGAGTTTTTCGCTTAGATGGCTAAATCATCGCTCAAGCCTTGACCGAAAATCATTATTCTTTACGGGAAAGAGTCGAGCAAAAACTAAGTTCGAAAGATCAACAGCCCCTAGTATCAATATGTTTTTATATTAAGCTTTATTTTAAAATAACCGATAAACCCTCAATATTATCAGTAATATTGAGGGTTATGATCTGTCCGCAGCATGGTTCAAGTATTCTTAAACGATCGGCTTTAGGCTCATTTAGCAGATTGTTTTGATTTGGGGTTAAGCTGAGTATTCAGTGTAATCGGCATAGCCCACTTCTGTACCACCGTACATGGTTGTCGAGTCCGCATCATTGAATGACCACTCATTCTTGATGCGAGCGGGCAAATCAGGGTTAGCAATAAAGGGACGACCAAAACCAAATATATCACCGTAACCAAGATTAAGGATGTGCTTGGCTTTTTCTACCGAGTACTTACCTGCATACATGATGATGCCCGAAAATGTGTCACGAACGTCTTTATAGAAAGCGTCAGGTAAATCAGGTGCATTTTCCCAATCAGCTTCTGCCAAGGACAGGTAACCAATACCGATACTTTCGATAGTTTTAATGGCTTCGATATAAGTTTTATGTGGATTTTCTTCAACTAAACCAAGATAAACACGCACATCGTCAGTAGTGGCAAACAGTGGTGCAAATCGAACGCCTACATGCTCTTTACCCACTTCATCTGCAACTGCCTGAGTGATTTCTTTTAAGAATCGTAAACGGTTTTCTAAACTTCCGCCGTATTCATCAGATCGTTTATTACTGTGCTCAGAAATAAATTGATTCACTAAATAACCGTTGGCACAGTGTAATTCAACACCATCAAAACCGGCAGCCATGGCATTGCGAGCAGCTTGAGCATAAAGGGCGACAAGTTCTTTTACTTCAGGAGTTGATAGTTCACGTGGCATGCTTGGATCTGCTAATGCCCCTTCACCAGGACCTGTTTCAATGAACACTTTTACATTATCCGCTCTGATTGCAGAGGGGGCGATTGGTGCTGCGCCATCGGGTTGCAAGCTGGTATGTGAAACACGGCCAACGTGCCAAAGCTGAGCAAAGATAATACCGCCGGCATCATGCACCGATTTAGTGACTATTTTCCAACCTTCGATTTGTTCATCTGAGTAAATCCCCGGTGTCCATGCATAACCTTGACCACGAGGTTCAATTTGAGTGCCTTCGGTGACCATAAACCCCGCAGAAGCGCGTTGCGTATAGTACTTAGCCATTAATTCATTTGGAATATTGTGAGGCTGGGTACTACGTGAACGGGTTAATGGTGGCATTACAATACGGTTTTTTAAAACGTGATCGCCGAGTTTAGTTGGCGTGAATAAAATGTCATTGTTCATTAGGGTCTTTATCATGGTGTGGCGAATGAGTTGAACTATATCCTTGCTTAGGTACAATGAAAATCAAGTAAAGTGTGTATGAGAAACAAGTATGGCTGATATCAGTAAGCTGGAAATAAAACAATTAAGGGTGTTAGCGGCACTATTACAATTACATAGCTTAACTAAGGCAGCGGTTAAGTTAGGGATCACCCAGCAAGCGGTGAGTGAACAACTGAAAAAACTCCGCGATATATTCCAAGATCGGTTATTCATTCGTAGCAGTCATGGTGTTGTTCCAACCCCAAAAGCGCAAGAGTTAGCCCCTAAAGTTCAACAGATATTAATGGCCATTGGTGAATTAACTGAAGTGGCTGAGTTTGACCCACAACGCTTAAATGGGGTCTATAAAATCAGTGCCTCAGATTATGCGATGCGCGCTGTTTTACCGTCTTTACTGGTGGAAATTAGACTGCAGGCCCCGCATTTAAAAATAATCATTCGTCGATTTGAATCTGATAATTTAAATCAGCTAATGGCCACAGGTGAGATTGATTTAGCATTAACCTTCCCAGCGTTTATTCCGATAACTTGCCCTTCAATGTTACTGTATGAAGAACGTCATGTTTGTGTTGCCGCTAAGGGCATTGCTGATAAGTATCAGGGGCTTAGTTTAAAAGAAATCGCTGCAGCGCCACAATTAGTTATTTCACCTTCACGCGCAAGCCTAAAGGGCTCCGCAGACGAATGGTTCGCTGCCAAGGGTTTCCAGCGTAATATAATTATGTCATTACCGAGTTTTTCAGCCGCGCCAGATTGCATCGAGGCAATGGGGATTTTGGCATTTTTACCATCACGTATGTTACCAAATGATAAATTAGTTGAAGTCGCATTACCTGAGCCATTACCCCATTTTGAGGTTGTGGCCGCATGGCATCAACGTTCAAGCCAAACTCAGACTCATCAATGGATCACCGGTTTACTGTGCGAGTTATATCCGCAAGAATAAATTTACTTTAGTGTAAAAGTAGATCGCAAATGAATGTCGTCCAAACTAGAGCCCAGTAAGGCGTCAAACGCTAATCAATTATTTGATTTATCGCCCCCAAAAGCGAGGTCTCGATAATTCAGTTGTATGCTAACTTGCTGATTTTCATGGTGGCAGCTCAATTTATGATGGCATTGAGTTACAAGTATCAAAAGCGGGTGGCAAAATGATGCTAAGTCCAACAGGCGAGTTTGCTATTAAGCTTGATGTGGCGATAAATGGCAGGTATCGCGAGATGTAATTTGAATAAAGCGATTGAATACGAATGCAACATAGCGCTAACACTTTTTTTGTTTATGAGACTGGCTTAGTATCTTTTAGACCGAGATTGAGCAATTGGTTATTAAATTTTGTTTTGGGTCGATGGCATAATGGTCGGCTGGGAATATTAAGCATAAGAGAGAGCACCTTGAGTCGGATTGAAACAGAAACGTCAGCAGAACAACGCAACCGTAAAACAGCTATTTTCAATCCCGTTTGGTTGGAATCAATAGTCGATATTGCTGTCGCTGCAGGTGATGCAATTATGACGGTTTATGCGACAGATGATTTTACTATTGATGTTAAATCGGATGATAGCCCTGTTACCGCCGCCGATCTAGCAAGTCATAACGTTATCGTTGCCGCACTTGCTAAGCTAACGCCGAATATTCCGGTTATGTCTGAAGAGTCAACTACCATAGCATGGGATGAAAGAAAGCAATGGCAGTCTTACTGGTTAATAGATCCATTGGATGGTACCAAAGAATTTATAAAACGAAATGGTGAGTTTACCGTTAACATCGCCTTTATTCATCAAGGGCGAGCGATAGCAGGTGTTGTTTATGCTCCTGTTTTAGATAAATGTTACTTTGGCAGTCATGATGGTGGTGCTTGGTTGAAACAAGCAGGCACACAACGACCACTGGTTAAAATAGACTTGGATAAACAAACCGTGCCACGGGTTGTCGGCAGCCGCTCGCATATTAGTCCAGGTTTACAGACTTATTTGCAAGCACTTGGCGAGCATGAAATGAAGAGTGTGGGCAGTTCACTTAAGTTCTGTTTACTGGCTGAAGGCGAAGCTGATATATATCCACGATTAGGTCTGACGAGCGAGTGGGATACTGCAGCGGCCCAAGCCGTGTTAGAGAGTGCTGGTGGAAAAGTGCTGCAATATGGCAGTGAAACCGCACTGGATTACAACCAAAAGTCAGATATTTTGAATCCATACTTTATTGCTTATGCGCCGCACTGGGTCTAGGTAATATGATTTAAACATGAGTGTTTAAGTCATATGTTTGAGGGTTAGCTTTTAAGTATTAGAGTGTAAACAATAGCGTTCAATAAGATAGGCTTAAGGGTTTTGTGCACTAATGCATGTTGCCTCAATATCATCATTAGAATGATGATCACTACGATTATGAGAGAGGGTTAAATGTTACGGATTGGCGTCGATCTTGGTGGTACAAAAATTGAGTTGGTTGCATTGAACCACGAAGGCGAAGAGCTTTTTCGTAAACGTGTCCCTACGCCCAAAGAGTATGTGGCGACCTTAGATGCGATAGAAGCCTTGATTAATGAAGCCGAGTCTCAACTTGGCGAAACTGGCACTGTTGGTGTGGGGATCCCAGGTGTGGTATCACCTTATTCTGGTTTAGTAAAAAATGCCAATTCAACTTGGATCAATGGCCATCCACTGGATGCCGATTTAGGTCAACGCCTCGACCGAGAGGTGCGAGTTGCTAATGATGCTAATTGCTTTGCTGTGTCTGAAGCTATGGATGGCGCAGCAGCCGGTAAAGGTGTTGTTTTTGGCGTAATTATTGGTACTGGTTGCGGAGGAGGGCTTGCCATCAATGGTAAAGTTCATGGTGGCGGTAATGGCATTGGTGGTGAATGGGGGCATAATCCTCTGCCATGGATGAGTGCTGATGAGTTTAATTCGACCCTTTGTTTTTGTGGTAATCGAAACTGTATTGAAACCTTTATCTCTGGTACCGGATTTGTACGTGACTATAAGCAGGCGGGCGGCGATGCGACAAGCGGAATTGAAATCGCTGCAAGAGTTGAAACCGGAGAGGTACTTGCTAAAGAGGCATTTGAGCGGTACATCGATAGGTTAGCGCGTTCACTGGCCCATGTGATTAATATTTTAGACCCTGATGTGATAGTGCTTGGTGGTGGTGTCTCTAATATTGAAGCACTCTATCCATTGCTGCCAGATATGCTATCTAAATATGTGCTTGGCGGTGAATGTCGAACGCCTGTAGTGCAAAATATGTATGGCGGATCATCTGGCGTTCGTGGTGCAGCTTGGCTTTGGAGCAAGCACGAGATATAGAGCGCGCGATGTTTTACCGCCAAAGCTCACGACGAAGTCATATCGAATATATGGCTTTTTTATCTCTTACTACATGCTTTATGTTGCCTTTTTGAAGGTGACGGCCAAGAATAATCGCTAACCTTACCACTTGAGAAGCATGCTAAGCTTACAGTTCTGTTCAATCCTTTCTGGTTTTATCTCATGTTTTTGTTAAAGAAGATCGTTTCTCAGCTATTTATGCCAGTGCCCTTGGTGATCATCTTTATTGTCCTTAGTTTTGTTGTGATCCGTAATCGAAAGTTAGCAAAAAGCCTGTTAGCGATGGCGGGGGGGATATTAATTATTCTGTGCAGCAGTATGGGCAGCAACACACTATTAGCCCCGCTAGAAGATAAGTACCCTGTGAATAATGAGCCTATAGGTAAAGGTTGCTTAGTGATGGTGTTAGGCAGCGGTCATGACGAGGCTGACAATCATACTGCGGTGCAACAGTTATCAAATACTGCATTGGCCCGTTTGAGTGAAGGGATAAGACAACTCTCTTTAGGTGAAGACTGTAAGCTGGTGGTCAGCGGCTGGAGCGGAGGGACTAACAAAAGAGCCCATGCCGATGTTATGTTTGATGCTGCGGTAGAGCTTGGAGTCAACCCAAATTCTATTATTAAGTTTCCGCTAGCAAAAGACACCATAGAAGAAGCACAGTATATGCAATGGGAAGTGGTGGATGCGCCTTTTCGCTTGGTGACCTCAGCAAGTCATATGCCGCGTTCTATGGCGATATTTGAACATGCAGGATTAAATGTAACAGCTGCGCCGACGGATTTCGCTCAACGAAAAACCTATTGGTGGTATTTTGATGCCAAAAGTTTGTTATCGTCACAGCGTGCTATCCACGAGTATCTCGGTTTACTTTGGTTTAAACTAAAGCGTGTAATTTGAGTCGCGATGTAATCCATAGTAAGGCTACTCATCTTAGTGTCGGGAGTGAATATTAAGGCCTGATATTTTGGCGAGATTGTTACTCGTCATCCCGACGAGCCACAGATGGCTCTAAAGTCATTTTATGTTAATCAACTTATAGTAGACACCACTTTGGAAGTATTGAATTTAGAACCGCTGCTCATTAAACCCGAGAATAAACGTAATGGATTTACGCTGACGTTTGCCGGTATCACTGGGCTTACTATCGGGATAGGACTCTTTATTAACGGCAGCCATCTATTTGCACCTGGTATTGTATGTTTCGCTTTTGGTGCTATTTCAGCGGTGCTAGGTGTCTCTAAGATATTTGAGCCTGAAGTGACGGTAAGTATTGATCCCGATGGGATCCGCTACTTTCATCGCCGTGGTGAGGTTAAAATAGATTGGGATAATATTCAAAGGTTTGATCAGCCAAGGGTGATTCAAGGCGTGGAGACACTCACTTTGCCCTATGTAGGGATAAAACTTAAATTAATAGGTCCAATCTTAGACTGCATCTCATTGCGCTTAGCTTCGGGGTTGCTGACCGAGCAAAGGCCGCTATTGATGACTGCGTCGGCGCAAGATGAAGATCTATCGACATTAGAAAACCAAATGAGTGAAGAGTTCACCCCTTTTATTGAAGACGATAGTCGTTATAAAGGCGTACTGGCTATGTTTGGCCATCGATGCCGTATATTGGGCAGTCATTTAGGTTTTCATCTTTATATCGCTACAGATGCTTTAGATAGGCCTGCGGACGAGTTTATGGCGCTACTGCGCGAGTATCAAAGGTTGGCTTTGGTCAATAGAGCTAATTGAAGCGGATAAATATTCAATCTATAAAAGGATAGAGCTAAAACAACTAATAATATAAAAACTAAGTTTATAAAGCCTTGTTGTTTTATAAACTTAGTTCTTAGCTCATCATCAGCTAGTGGATAATTGTGCATCTTCAATTTGTGCTGGTTTAACGGCTTCTTGTTTGTCTACTGAAGAGGCGGGTAAAAAGGCTATTTCGTCACGAACACGCATTCCTATAAACTGGCCGCCTTCAAAAATTTCCATCGATTGACAAGCCACTTCACCGTCAACAACTCCAGTACTGGTTATATTGAGCTTATTGCAGTTTAATTTGCCACGAAAGGTGCCTGATACTCGCAGTTCTTGGCAATTCAATACGCCATCGATTAGGCCATCTTGTTCAATGGTGATGTTACTTGTGGATTGGATGTCACCATAAACTTCACCAGAGACTAATGCCTCGGCGCTGAATTCACTTTCTCCCGTCAGTTTGGTTCCTTGGGCAATATAAGTGAGCCCACCGCTTCTTTTTCTTTTAAACATAAATGCGTCGCTGTTAGTCAAGGTAGCTTGATGTTACCTTGAAAAAAAACATTTAAAAACCACTTATATTTGGCACTCGCTGTCATTATTTTGGCTCTACAGCATGGGAGAGGGCTAAGCTTTAGTGTTCATTGGAGAAAAGGATTTATGGCAAGGGATATTAGTATGAAAAATATCCGTGTTAATTAGATCTTAATCAATATTGCATTTGATGGACAAGGCGCAACGCAGGCACCGCAACCCGTGCAAGCATCAACATCGATGTTAGGTTGAGGCGCTTTACCTATCGCCATGGTAAAGCTAATAGCGCTTACATCACAAGCGTCTTTACAGCTTTGGCACCATATGCCTTGATAGGCCATACAAGTGTCTTGTATTGAGGCGGTGACTTCCCAAGGCGCAGCGCTGGTGTCGGTAAATAAAGGTTCTGGGCAAACATCAACGCAGCGCTGACAGAAAGTACATTCATCGATGTTAAAATCGACTTCGGGAAAACCACCATCACCTTTGATGATGATGTTGGTTTCACACGCTTGAATACATTTATTGCAGCGGGTGCATTCATCGGTAAACTCGATGTCTTTTTTCACCCAAGGAAGATGAACAGCATCATTCTTTTTACGATTAAAAAGACGACGTCGACTTTGATTGATACTGTTCATCCGCTGTACTCTTGGTTATGTCGATAGTGCGTTAATGCACAACTAACTAAACGTATTGTTTGCTTAGCTGCTATAGCCATTAGGGTTACTTGACTGCCAATGCCAACTACTTTGTGCCATATCATCAATATTATGCGTTGCCTGCCAATTAAGCTCCGTTAAGGCTTTTTGTGGATTAGCATAACAAGCGGCTATATCGCCGGCTCGCCTTGCAACCAATTGATATTTTATGACGGTGCCGCTGGCTTTTTCAAATGCTTTAACCATTTCTAGCACACTATAGCCTTGACCAGTGCCGAGGTTATAAGTCACTAGACCCGGCTGGGTGCGGAGTTTATCAAGTGCTCTTAAATGACCAATAGCTAAGTCAACCACGTGGATGTAATCACGCACACCAGTGCCATCAACGGTATCGTAATCATTACCAAATACACTGAGTTGCTCTCGTTTTCCTACCGCGACTTGGGTAATGAACGGCATTAGGTTATTGGGAATATCATTTGGATCTTCACCAATCAAACCACTGTCGTGAGCGCCAACAGGATTAAAGTACCTTAGTAGGGCAATATTCCAACTCGGATCTGAGTAGTGTAGGTCAGTGAGTATATGTTCAACCATCAATTTAGATTGCCCATAAGGGTTAGTGGCACTGGTTGGGAAATCTTCCGTTATCGGCAAGGATGCTGGATCGCCATAAACCGTTGCGGAAGAGCTAAAGACTAAATTCTTGACGTTAAACTCGTGCATTACTTGGCATAAAACAATGGTGCCAGTAACGTTGTTTTCATAGTAACGAAGCGGTTGCTCTACAGATTCACCAACCGCTTTAAAGCCTGCAAAATGAATGACAGACTCAATTTCATGGTCGGTAAACACCTTTTGTAGAAAAGGTTTATTCAGAATGTCGCCTTGGCAAAAGGTTACCGATTTACCCGTGATTGTCTCGACGCGCTCTAATGCAGTGACACAAGAGTTACTTAGATTGTCGACGATCACTACATCGCTGCCGCTGTTAAGCAGTTCGACTACTGTATGCGTGCCGATATAACCAGCACCACCTGTTACCAAAATTGTCATCTTAATATCCTTTACTACTTTGTTTTTTTACTCATGAAGTGAAATAAGTATTAAAGACTTTTCACTATGTCTTTTAAATACTTGGCAAACTCTGGGCCAATATCTTTATGGCGCAGTGCATGCTCTACGTTGGCTTTCATATAGCCCAACTTATTACCGCAGTCATGACTTTTACCTTGCATGTAATAGGCATTAACCGTTTGATTTTCCATTAGCATGGCAATCGCATCGGTTAATTGAATCTCGTCACCAGCACCCGCTGGAGTCTTTGCTAGGTACTTCCAAATGTCAGCTGGAAGGACGTAACGGCCAACGACACCCAAATTAGACGGTGCGTCATCAACATCTGGTTTTTCAACTAATTGGGTAAGCGGAAGTGATTGACCTGGTTTTAACTCTTTGCCACCAATGTCTGCAATACCGTATTGATCGACTTGATCGTGTGGCACGCCTTCAACCATTATCTGGCCGACTTCGGTTTCGTCATATAATGCAACCATTTGTGCCAAATTGTCTTTGGCTAAATTACTGCTGGCGTCATCGACAATAACGTCAGGTAATAACACTGCAAAAGGGGCATCGCCAACAATGGTTTTAGCGCAAAGAATGGCATGGCCTAAACCTTTTGCTTGTGCCTGACGCACACTGATAATGGTCACATCAGCAGGGCAGATTGATTGCACTTCTGCTAGTAACTGTCTTTTCACTCGGCGCTCAAGGTGCGCTTCAAGCTCAAAACTGGTATCGAAATGGTTTTCAACGGAATTCTTACTGGCGTGGGTGACCAGAACAATTTCTTTAATCCCCGCTGCGATAGCTTCTTTTACAACATATTGGATAAGGGGTTTATCCATAACGGGCAGCATCTCTTTAGGCATCGCTTTTGTTGCTGGCAACATCCGTGTACCAAGACCTGCGACGGGGATAACTGCTTTTAGAATCTTATGTTGTTTCATTATCTTCCTACTTTTCCTATCAATGGATTAGTGCTGTATCACTATTCTATACTGAATTAATATCATGTGTGCTTTGATTTTGGCGCTGCTGATTGATATTTATTAAATTTGACGCTTGTAAGGCGATATTTTCATCGTATATTGTTTAGCGAGTATTCAATGTCCTTAATGCTCTTTGCTCAGCAATTTAAGGCTGTACAGGGTTAAAGCTCCCTTCTACACTTTTTAGTGAAGTATTTTATGGTTTGGCTTTATAAATCCAAGCAAGATGTAAACATAGGCGTACATTAAATACACTGTTAATAAAAGCATTTATTGGCGTGGATAGAGGTGTGTAATTTATTCGTTACATTAAGTAGGCCGTAACGCGTAAAGAATAAACTGTGATCTAGTTAACAAAAAACCGAGTTTGGTTAACTATGGAGGCAGGCAATAGTTACGAGTGTTTTTATCACCATGAGCAAACTAACGAAGTATATCGCTCACTTGCCTGATGCAAGTGGCCGTATCCAGTACCCACAAGACGAACATGATATCTGGCAAGAGCTTTATGCAAGACAGCTTGTCAATTTACCTGGCCGTGCATGCCAAGCTTACATCGATGGACTTGAGCGCCTGGCATTACCAAGCGATAGGATCCCGCAGCTAAGTGAAATTGATGCTGTTCTACAAGAAACGACAGGATGGAAAACGGCGGCAGTACCGGCGCTTATCTCTTTTGGTAAGTTTTTTGAACTGCTAGCGAATAAGTCTTTTCCTGTAGCGACCTTTATTCGAAGTCGTGAAGAACTCGATTATTTGCAAGAGCCTGATATTTTTCATGAAGTATTCGGACATTGTCCATTACTGACCAACCCATCGTTTGCCCATTTTTCGCATCTTTATGGCCAATTAGGATTAGCAGCAAGCAGAGAGGAACGTGTTTTCTTAGCACGACTTTATTGGTTTACTGTTGAGTTTGGCATCATACGCGCAACTAATAATGACCTGAGTATTTATGGTGGCGGTATTATAAGCTCGCCTGGTGAAACACTCTTTGTGATGGGCAATGAGCCTGAAATTAGACCGTTCGATCTGGTCGATGTGATGCGAACCCCTTATCGTATCGATATTATGCAACCCATCTATTATGCAATAAACAGTATTAGTGATCTCGATGGTATCGCTGAAATGGATATTATGGGCGCAGTAAAGAAAGCCCAGCAGCTTGGATTATTTGCAGCAACGTATCCTGCTAAAGCGGGCTAAATACGATTTAAATTACAGAATTAAAGGAAAGATAATGACTGAATTAGCCCAAATGAAGTGTGAAGCCTGTCAAGCAGATGCGCCTAAAGTGAGTGATGCCGAGCTGGGTGAACTTGTACGTATGATCCCTGACTGGACTGTAGAAGTACGTGACGGCATTATGCAGCTTGAGCGTGTGTACAAGTTTAAGAATTTTAAGTTAGCAATGGCGTTCACCAATAAGCTCGCCGATCTTGCTGAGGCTGAATTTCATCACCCAGGCATTTTGACCGAGTGGGGAAAAGTGACGGTGACATGGTGGTCTCATTCAATTAAGGGGCTGCACAAGAACGATTTTATTATGGCTGCCAAAACAGATGGATTATTAGCTGACTAGTTTTATGCCGTGCCAGCGTTGCTGGCACGCTTCTTTTTTCTTTATGTTACAAATCTGCTGTAAACAAGCCTTGCCACAACCCTCATAACCTTTTAACGTATAGGCGAAATATGCTTAACAGTTATCTGTTCTTCTTATTGGATCAGAGCTTAGCGTCGCTTAATGCTGGTTACTCGCTTCTTATCAGTTTTATTAACTATTTGATTGTCTGCGATTCGTCGAAAGTGGGTCGGTGTTTGTCCATTGATGCTGCCACTAAATTAGCTTCAAAGGCCATTAAATAGTTAATGCAATTAGTTTTATCCCAATAACAATTATTTAGAAAAGGGAACTGCAATAGTATGCGCTTGGAAGTCAGCTGTTTGGACCGAGTCGGTCTAGCGAAAGATATATTATTGATAATGGAAGATTATGGGATCAACTTGTTTGCTATCGATGCTAGCAATCAGGGTTTTCTGTATCTGCAATTTGCTGAGGTTAGTTTTGATATGCTCAGTGAGTTACTGCCGCTCATCCGCAAAGTAGAAGGTGTACATGATGTACGAACCGTCTCCTTTATGCCTTCAGAACAAGAGCATTACGCGTTAAAAACCTTATTAAAGACGTTGCCTGATTCTGTATTTTCCCTCGATATAAAAGGGCGTATTCGTATTGTGAACGAATCGGCTTTGCATATTATCGGTATGGCTGAACATGAGGTCATCGAAGAATCTATTGGTCACTGGGTACAAGGCTTCAATTTTAGCCGTTGGTTGAGTGAATCAACCGTGCTGGCGCAAGCGACCCGGGTCAATATTGGTGAGAACGAATATCTGGCCGAAATGTTACCTATCTATTTACCGGACGGTAGTGAAAACCCGATTCTTGCTGGTGCTGTGGTGTCTTTAAAGTCACCGGCCCGTTTAGGTAAACAGTTTAATGCGTTGCAAAACCAAACAGCAGGTTTTGAAAATGTATTAGCCACAAGCGATAAGATGAAAGAGGTGCTTGTGCAGGCCCGTAGAATGGCTCAGTTAGACGCGCCATTATTGATCACCGGCGAAACAGGGACCGGTAAAGAGTTGATGTCACGAGCGTGTCATGACGCCAGTATGCGCCGTGATCAACCTTTTATTGCGATTAATTGCGCCGCTATGCCAGACAGCGCAGCCGAAGAAGAGTTATTTGGCTATGTGAGTAATGGCAGTGTGGTTAAACGCGGCTTTTTTGAAGAAGCCAAAGGCGGAACGGTCTTTTTAGACGAAATCGCTGAGATGTCTCGATCTGCACAAGTTAAGTTATTACGCTTTTTACAAGACGGTACCTTTAGACGTGTTGGCGGCGATGAAGAGGTGCGTAGTGATGTTCGGATTATCTGTTCGACGCAAAAAAATCTAGCTGAACTTTGTCAAAGTGGTGAATTTAGAGAAGATCTTTACTACCGTATCCACGTATTAGGCTTTCATGTGCCATCTTTGCGCGAGCGAAAAGTTGACGTTATTCCACTGACAGAAATGTTTTTGGAGCATTATAGCCAGCAATTATCTATTCCTATTCGTCGTATTTCAGGTGCGTGCCGTGAACATCTGCTGGGTTATGCTTGGCCTGGCAATATACGTCAGCTTAAAAATGCCATTTTTAGGGCTGTATCAATGTGGGATGGCAGTGCGGAATTGACGGTAGACCAGCTTAAATTACCATCATATGCTGAAGGTTTTGGCTATTTTGATCATCAATTCGAGGGCAGCCTTGAACAAGCGATGAAGCAATTTGAAGCCAGTTTACTGCGTCGATTATATCCTGCTTACCCAAGTACACGCCAATTAGCTAAAAAGTTAGGAGTGTCTCACACTGCTATTGCGAATAAGTTGCGTGAATACAAAATAAGTAAGCAAAAAACCTTGTAACAGCGGGTTGCCAGTCATTGCTTGCTTTAGCAGCGATAAATCATCAATAACCCCCATTACAGCCTATTTTATATAGGCTGTAATCATATGTTTACAAACTAGGGGCCATTCTACATAAATGTGATTTGGCTCACGCTATTCCACTATTGCCATAGTTAATGCATATTTCTATGCAAAGTAGATTTAGGTGTCAGCTTGATCCATTTAAAACAGCATGCAAAAGCTGGGATAATCAGCTAGCCACATTTTATTAGGAGTGAGTATGAAGTTAGCAAGTTATGATAATGGACGCCGTGACGGCCAGTTAATGTTAGTTAGCCGAGATCTAACTAAAGCGGTTGCAGTGCCCGCTATTGCTCATACTATGCAGCAGTTGCTAGATGCATGGGATCTACTTAACCCACAGTTGGTTGAGCTTTATGATGCATTGAACGAAGGTTTGATGGATAACGCAATCGCATTTGACGAAGCTAAGTGCCTATCACCGCTTCCAAGAGCTTATCAATGGGCCGATTGTAGTGCTTATGTAAACCATGTTGAATTGGTACGTAAGGCTCGTGGGGCTGAGATGCCAGCAACATTTTGGACAGATCCGTTAGTTTATCAAGGTGGCTCAGATTGTTTTATTGCACCTAAAGCCGACATCCTATTAGCAAGTGAAGAGTGGGGCATTGATTTTGAATCTGAAATTGCCGTGATCACCGATGATGTGCCAATGGGAATTACAACAGAAAATGCAACTAAGCACATTAAACTGTTAATGCTGGTTAACGATGTGTCCCTAAGAAACTTGATCCCAGGTGAATTAGCTAAAGGTTTTGGTTTCTTCCAAGCTAAGCCTTCAAGTAGTTTTTCACCTGTAGCGGTAACGCCGGATGAGCTAAACGACAAGTGGCAAGATAGTAAAGTACATCTGCCATTAATCACTCATCTGAATAATGAACTGTTTGGTCGTCCAAACGCGGGTGTCGACATGACGTTCAACTTCAGCCAATTGGTATCTCACGTGGCTAAGAGTCGTCCTTTAGGGGCTGGTGCCATTATTGGTTCTGGAACGATTTCTAACTATGACCGCAGTGCTGGCTCAAGCTGTCTTGCTGAGACTCGTATGCTTGAAACCATTGCAGAAGGTAAGCCATCGACGCCATTTATGCGCTTTGGCGACCGTGTTCGTATTGAAATGCTTGATGAAAATGAGCATTCAATATTTGGCACAATTGACCAGCAGGTTGTTGAGTATAAAGCTTGATTTTTAGCCTAAGCCATTGATGTACTTAGCAACATGAAGAGTTAATTCGTAAAGAGTTAGCTCTTTTTTATTTTTAGGCTGTTGGGTTTAGATAATACCAATGGCATTAAATAAGTCGTTAATACAGAAGCGCTCAGGCTTCAACTCAATACGTATTGATGAGATATTGGTTGCTCGCTTGTGAGTCAGTGCAATTGATATAATGGGGAATTTAACAATGATGAAATTATATGGATACTGGCGTTCAAGCGCTGCTTACCGTGTGCGTATCGCGCTTAATTGCAAAGGACTAACTGCTGAGCAAATTTCTGTTCATCTAGTCAAAAATGGTGGTGAGCAACATCAGTCTCAATACACTGCCTTGAATGCACAGGAGTTGGTGCCTACATTGGTGACAACAGATGAAGATGGCCAAGAGTGGGTGTTAACGCAGTCACTTGCGATAATCGAGTACCTTGAAGATAAGTATAGCAATAGTCCACTTTTACCTATCGGTGCTTTTGACAAAGCCATTGTAAGAGCGATGGCGCTGACGGTAGCGTGTGAAATTCATCCTTTGAATAACTTAAAAGTATTGCAGTATTTGGCCGCAGAATTAGAGACTAGCGATAGCGCAAAAACGGCGTGGTATCACAGCTGGGTAAATCAGGGGTTTGCTGCATTAGAACAGCAATTGGCACAATATAGTGGTGATTTCTGTTTTGGCGATAACATCACGTTAGCTGACCTATGTCTGGTGCCGCAAGTTTATAACGCAGAGCGATTTAACGTTGATATGACGTTATTTCCTAATATTGTACGGGTTAATGCACATTGCTTAGCTCAACAAGTTTTTATTGATGCGATTCCCGAGAATCAACACGACGCGGTATAGGCTAATGCTTAGCGGCCATTTCTAGCGGTTTTGCATTAAGAATTCGACAAACGCCCGATCGGCTTTACTGATTGGGCGTTGTTTTTTCCAAGCTATATGCAGGTCTAAATACACTGGCGGTTCAAAAGGCTTTGCCAATATATTATCATGCGGTTCAATCACCATCTCTAAAACACTGGTAATCCCATACTCTTGGGCAACCACTTGTTTGATAAGATTGATAAGATTAGTTTCAAACGCAATACTGGCATTGAGGCCCAATAACTCAGCCTGTGCAAGCATCCATTCTCGATGAAAGTATCCCTGTTTAAATAGGACTAAATCGTGTTGAAAAAACTGTTCAAGGGGCACGGAAGCTTGATCGGCTAACGGATGATGTTTACCTACGGCAACGACCATCTGTTCTTGCAGTAAAAGGTGACTTTCAAAGTTTTCGTTCAAATCGTTGGCGGTAATGATGGCGATATCGACATCTTCTCGTAGCAGCATTTTTAACGTGTCACGAGTACCACCTTCAAATAATGATAACTTCAAGTCCGGATGTTGATGCCTAAAAGCCATTAACCGACTTGGCAGATAGAAAGAGCCTAGCATACCAGGAACAGCTACTCTCACCTCGCCTTTGGTTAAGTTCGCCATTGCTTTGATATGGGCTTCTGCTTGCGCCATATTTTTAATAATAAGCGTTGCGTGTTGATGTAGTGCACGTCCCTCAGCCGTTAAAGAAAGCGTCTTACTGCGTTTGTGGGCACCTCTGTCTACTAAGGTGACTCCGAGTGAGTCTTCTAACCTTTTTATGCTCTGGCTCAGTGCTGGTTGCGCTATGTTTAATTGTTGCGCGGCTTTAGTAAAGCTTCCTGAGGTTATCAATGCATCAAGATGTTTTAACTGTTTTATATCCATAGCAAACCCACTTAAGGCGGAACGACGAAATGTTTTGTTCTCGAGTGCTTATACTGCCAATTTTGAAGTTAACTTTCCATAACAAAAATCAATGAATTGAGCTGTTTTTAGTTATTATCGTTATGTAACTAGCATTGCTATGATCATCGGACTGAGACAACGTTGTGAAGAGTCATATTATTATGAGCAATACTGCTGTGCAGGTTAACGATAAGCGCGAACTACAATTAATTGGCGGTTTATCTATTGCTTCGATTGTTATTTTTATCAATTTGTATCTTGTTCAGGGAATGCTACCGCTTATTGCCGAGTCATTTTCGGTGTCAAAAACACATGCGACTTTATTGTTATCGGTGACAAGCTTCACGATGGCATTTTCGTTGCTACTGTTTGCAGTTCTGTCAGATCGTATCGGCCGTAAACGCCCGATCATTATTAGCCTTTATCTGCTCGTTATTGTGGATATAATTGCAATATTTATTGGTGATTTCAGTCAACTTGTTGCATTGCGAATGGTACAAGGGGTTTTACTCGCTTCAGTGCCCGCGATGGCAATGGCTTATTTTAAAGATGAGCTTGGTGGCAATGTGCTGTTAAAAGCGGGGGCCATTTATATTGCAGCGAACAGTGTTGGTGGTATAACGGGTAGGTTGCTTGGCGGTATGATGTCTGAATATTTGCAATGGCATCAGGCAATGGCGCTGTTGGCTGCTTTATCGCTCATTGGCACGATACTCGCTGCAACGATGTTACCTGACAGTCAGTTTGTTAAGCCTAAGCTTGGACTTGGAAAATTGGCTGTGCAATCAGATTTAAAAGGATTTTATCATCATCTAGCTAACCCAAAGTTGAGATTGATTTATCTTGTAGGTGGCGTCGCATTCATGGTGATGGTCAATCAGTTTAGCTATATACAACTGCATTTAATGGCGAGCCCCTTCATGCAGGGACCTTTTGAGGTAACCTTGATCTTCCTTTGTTATTCAAGCGGTACATATGCATCGTATCGTAGTGCCAAATGGATTAGTAAACTGGGCATTAAGCGTGTATTTAGTTTGTCAGTTCTCGCGTTAATGCTAGGGACACTATTTACCCTTTTTGATAGTGTGATTACCATCTACATAGGGTTTCTAGTCTCCTCATTTGGTTTTTTTCTTATTCACAGCAGTTGTAATGCTTGGGTTGCGTTTATCGCTAAGCAACATCGTGCAAAAGCCACAGCGCTGTACTTATGCAGTTACTATCTAGGCGCTGCCATTGGCGGACCTTATTTGTTACCTTTTTGGCAACATTGGGGTTGGCAAGGTGTTGTATTCGGTTCAATGATTTGCTTGAGTGTACTGGCTGTACTCGTCAATAAGTTAATATCGCCTGCGAATGCAAAAAGCCCAGTGTCATTTACTGCTTAACATATATTAATTAATACCGGGGTTTATGCTGAACTGCTTTTAAAGCCCATCTTTATGGATTGGGACAATGTGAAATACCCAGCGACTAAAGTGTACTGGGTTACTCGGTACCATTCGATAAATGGCCCATTGCTGCTTAACTTATTTAAGCTGGTGCACTCGAGGGTTGTGGCCATATTTTTGCCCGGTAATGGCCATGAAAGAACACCGCAGCTGCAAAAAATGTGACTAAAGCCCCACTGAGTAAAGCCCATTTCACATCAAGTATACTCAATATACTGCCAAGTCCCGCAGCGAGTAGGTTACCTAAGCAGAATATAGTCACCAACATTCCCATCAGTTGTCCCTGTGCGTTGTTGTGGTATGAATTCGATAAGTACACTGGCAGGAAACCGTTATAAATGGCTATTCCTGCGCCCATTAGTGCGAAACAAATTAAATATAGCTGGCTGGTGAGAAAGGGAAGCGCGGTAAGGGCAGAGCCAAAGATAATGACTCCCATTAAGCCTGCTCTAGCATGTGACATTGTTTGCTGAATTTTTGGGTTAATCCAAATGCTGGTAAAAATCATACATGCCGTTAAGAATACGGTAGCCCAACTAATATCTACCGGGGTGTAGCTGAATTGCCTGACTAAAAATAGGGGGTAGAATTCGTAGTAGAGATTGACTCCCATAGTTAACAATAAGTACAGCATAAAAAAACGGCGTAAATCAACTTGGCGCAGCAGTACAAGGCTTGAAGCATTGCTTGGTGCATTGGTCGTTTCGTTTAGGCTTGATGGCATGAGGAAGTGACTTAATCCTGCGCATAAGAAACATGCAATAGCCGCGACAATAAATACCGTTTCAATCCCTGAATAAATTAAATAGCCACCCATCAGAGGACCTAGTAAATACCCACCGTAGCCCATTGCACTAATGAGAGAAAAGCTGCGAGTTTTATCGATGATAGGGTGAAGGTCCGCTGCGATTGCACGGGCAATCGAAATATTGCCTTCGCACACACCGGTCATTAGCCTTGCGATACAAAATAGCGCAAAGTTACCAGAGAGTGCAGCGAAAGCGGTTGCACTATAGCCAATACCACTGCCCACTAAGGTGAGAGTTAATAAGCGACGCCTACCGTAACTATCAGATAAAGCACCAATAAAAGAACTACCTATAATAATGCCTAAGGGGTAGACACCTAATACGATGCCTAACAACAGCTCTTTAGGTAGACCTTGAAACTGAGTTAATGCACTTTCACCTTGTTCGAAAAGCGGCGCTAAGATGGGGTAGGGAAGGGCAATACCAGCAACACTGATAAGCGTCACTATTAAAGTGATCATCAGTATTTTTTTTGCTTCAGCTTGAGTCGTGCGAGTAGACATCTTTTTCATATTTAGCTTTATCTGGTAATGATATAGCTAAATATTACATGTACAGCAAGTTAAGTAAATAAAAAAGTTTACTTAATGCGATTGGTATTAATTATCGTGCTGGATAAAAGATGTCATCTTTGATGGCAAGTTAACCCCTATAGGTCAAATGCTATCAACAATCAGCGTCCTGAGTTCAAGTGAATACAACTAATTTTAAGTGATGCTTTTTAGATATGCTGAGATCATTTTATGAAGTGAGATAATGAGGTGTTCTGACAAAGTGACTTTTTTATGCTTGTTGGCGTAAGCCTTTGAGCATTTATCGCGGTTTAATATCTTGTCGATATGGTTCATTTATGCCTTCTGCAATATCGACGCTACTACATCGAAGTAGACAGCAGATGATTGAAGCAAATAGCGATTATATGTCAAATATATCTAGCAGAGCTAAACGGTATTGATGAGTATTATTTAGTCGGATTTATCTGGTGCATCACAGTGTCGCTAGGAAGCAACTCAAGGTGACCTTGCTCGTCGAAATACCAACCCGTAATGAAACCCTTTTGACGCATTCTGACTAAGTTTTGCATGACTTCTTTTGCTTCTACAAGCGCAGTTTGTTGATCGTATTGATACGTGAGCTTTAAGTAGGCGGCAATACTCGAAAGTGAAGCCGATTGACTAACGTCAGCCATGAGATTCATCCAAAAATAGAACATACTAAAGGATAGTTGAAATTGGGAAGTACTGAAGAAAAATAGATAAAGAAATGGTGTGTAACATCGAATCTAGAGGGGAAATATGGTGGTCGATACTGGGCTCGAACCAGTGACCCCCTCCTTGTAAGGGAGGTGCTCTCCCAGCTGAGCTAATCGACCTGGGGCTTACTCATTGTACTAACTGTTATTCTCTTTAGCAGAGAATGGTGGTCGATACTGGGCTCGAACCAGTGACCCCCTCCTTGTAAGGGAGGTGCTCTCCCAGCTGAGCTAATCGACCTGGGGCTTATTCATTGTACTAACTGTTATTCTCTTTAGCAGAGAATGGTGGTCGATACTGGGCTCGAACCAGTGACCCCCTCCTTGTAAGGGAGGTGCTCTCCCAGCTGAGCTAATCGACCTGGGCTTACTCATTGTACTAACTGTTATTCTCTTTAGCAGAGAATGGTGGTCGATACTGGGCTCGAACCAGTGACCCCCTCCTTGTAAGGGAGGTGCTCTCCCAGCTGAGCTAATCGACCTGGGGCTTACTCATTGTACTAACTGTTATTCTCTTTAGTAAGAGAATGGTGGTCGATACTGGGCTCGAACCAGTGACCCCCTCCTTGTAAGGGAGGTGCTCTCCCAGCTGAGCTAATCGACCTGGGACTTACTCATTGTACTAACTGTTATTCTCTTTAGTAAGAGAATGGTGGTCGATACTGGGCTCGAACCAGTGACCCCCTCCTTGTAAGGGAGGTGCTCTCCCAGCTGAGCTAATCGACCTGGGATATAACTTAAATTTTGTAAGATGGTGGTCGATACTGGGCTCGAACCAGTGACCCCCTCCTTGTAAGGGAGGTGCTCTCCCAGCTGAGCTAATCGACCTGGGCATTCTTACAATAAAATATTCACATCATCAAAAAGATGGTGGTCGATACTGGGCTCGAACCAGTGACCCCCTCCTTGTAAGGGAGGTGCTCTCCCAGCTGAGCTAATCGACCTGGGAATACTTTAACAACGTTGTTTTTAGATAAGCTTCATCTAGTTAGATGGTGGTCGATACTGGGCTCGAACCAGTGACCCCCTCCTTGTAAGGGAGGTGCTCTCCCAGCTGAGCTAATCGACCTGGGACTTATCTAATTTTAACAACTATATTCTATTCAAAATAAAATATGGTGGTCGATACTGGGCTCGAACCAGTGACCCCCTCCTTGTAAGGGAGGTGCTCTCCCAGCTGAGCTAATCGACCTCGCTGCGTGGGGCCGTATTATAGGGGGGAACGATCTACTGTCAACGCTTTTTTAGATAAAAGGTGGTGCGCGGTTCAATTTTGCACGTATTGAAGCATAGTTAATCATTTCCGTCACGTAGCGTTGGGGGAAGTGATCAAATTTAGGCTTAATCATATTAGCGTGTTCGAATGAAAATGGTATATTTTGAGAGTGAAACGGATCTAATTTACGGAGATTAACGATTAATGGTGCAGGATAAAGTTAATCATTTTTTATTGAAGGAGGGCTAAAGACGGATAAAAGTCAGTCTAGTGCTTAAAAGTGTCATTTCGGCCACAAAAATTGCCATATAGTAGCAGAACTATTTTCCCTGACCGCTTTGGCTGTTAGAATGTGCGCCACATTCATTGGTACAGTCTATTATTTAGACTTTCTATATTAGGTCAGTGTCCCATTATGACAATTAAGACGCGTTTTGCACCAAGCCCTACTGGTTTCCTACACGTTGGTGGTGCTCGAACAGCACTTTATTCATGGTTATATGCACGTGCAAACCAAGGCGAATTTGTATTACGAGTAGAAGATACAGATATTGAACGTTCTACACCAGAAGCATGTGCTGCGATTCTAGAAGGGATGGAGTGGTTAGGTTTAAACTGGGATGAAGGTCCTTACTATCAAACCAAGCGTTTCGACCGTTATAACGAAATCATCGCGCAAATGTTAGAGCAGGGTAGTGCATACAAGTGCTATTGCAGCCGCGAACGTATTGAACTTATGCGTGAAGAGCAAGCCGCTAAAGGTGAACAACAGAAGTATGATGGTTGTTGTCGTTATAAAGCACCTCGTGATACTGATGAACCATTTGTGATTCGCTTTAAAAACCCGACAGAAGGCAGCGTTGTTTTCAATGACCACGTACGTGGGCGCATTGAAATATCAAATAGCATGTTAGACGATTTGATCATCGCTCGTACCGAAGGTACACCTACTTATAACTTCTGTGTTGTCGTTGATGACTGGGATATGGGTATTACGTGTGTTGTTCGTGGTGAAGACCATATCAATAACACACCGCGTCAAATCAACATTTTGAAAGCGCTTGGTGCCCCGATCCCTGAATATGCTCATGTGGCGATGATTTTAGGTGATGACGGTGCTAAGTTGTCAAAGCGTCATGGTGCCGTTGGCGTTATGCAATATCGTGACGATGGCTATTTGCCTGAAGCACTGCTTAATTACCTGGTTCGTTTAGGTTGGTCTCATGGTGATCAAGAAGTTTTCTCTATTGATGAAATGAAGCAACTCTTTAAGCTCGATGATATCAATAAAGCAGCTTCTGCCTTTAACACTGAAAAGTTGAATTGGTTGAACCAGCATTATATTAAAGAGATGGATCCAGAATATGTAGCTTCTCATCTTGAGTGGCACATGGCTGATCAAAATATAGATACCAGTAATGGCCCTAAATTAGCTGAAGTGGTTACCGCACTTTCTGAGCGAGCTAAAACGCTGAAAGAGTTAGCGTCATCGAGTCGTTACTTCTTTGAAGACTTTAGCGACTTTGACGAAAACGCAGCTAAGAAGCATCTTCGAGGCGTTGCAATGGAGCCTCTTAAACTTATTCAGTCAAAATTATTACAACTGGAAGAGTGGAGTATAGAGGCTATCCATCAAGCAATTGAAGACACCGCCAGTGAATTAGAGGTAGGAATGGGCAAAGTGGGAATGCCTTTACGCGTAGCGGTTACAGGCGCGGGTATGTCACCAGCTGTCGATCTAACCTTATTCTTGGTTGGAAAGGCTCGCTGTGAACAAAGAATCTCCAAAGCGATTGAATTTGTAGCAAATAGAATAAATTCCTAAAAAACGAGTTGACACTTTTGGGTGTGCTGCATAGAATGCGCCACGCAGTTGAGACACTGGTAGCAAATGCTTATAGTGCACTCAAAGGTGATTTAGTTAGTGAGGGGCCTTAGCTCAGCTGGGAGAGCGCAACACTGGCAGTGTTGAGGTCAGCGGTTCGATCCCGCTAGGCTCCACCAATTAACTAATCTTAAGCGTTAAATCTTAGCCTACAAGATTTGATGAGTATTCACTCTTTGCAGAGTCTAATGCAGTCCTAGCTCTTTCTTATAAAGAATCTTCGAGT
>NZ_PJBL01000007.1:0-63943 GCF_002836135.1 Shewanella sp. GutCb
TAAAGATGTTGAAGTTGTACCACCTAAGCCGCCTGAAGTGGGTATTGAAAATAGTGGGTGGTCTGCATGTCTATGCAATTGCTTTTCAAATTGTCCCATAAAGGTATACAGTTCGGATGGAGTAGTTACTAGAATTGAGGCAGATTCTGAAACCATAGATGATTACGGAAATACACATCAAATAAGATCTTGTGCTAGAGGTCGGTCTTTAAAACAACGAACTTATGCTCCAGATCGTTTAAAAACACCAATGAAACGTGTTGGCAAGCGTGGTGAGGGAAAATTTGTACCTATTACTTGGGAAGAAGCAACATCAGAAATTGCAGAAAAACTATCGCATATAAAAAATGAGTATGGGAACAAATCTATTTATTTAAAAGCGGGTTCAGGTGCTGACTACGGAGTAAATAATGCATCTGCATGTTTTTCAAGGTTATTAAACTTAACAGGTGGTTTTCTTGGCAGTTATGGTAATTATTCTATTGGCAAACAGATGGATGCTGTTTTCGCGACTTATGGTGGGATAGATTCACCTGCTTACCCTAGTATGAATGGCTCTTCATTATTTACATTAGAAGACAGTGACCTATTTGTTAGTTTTGGATTTAACCCTAGCGAAACTACACAAAGTGGTTCTGGTCAGGGGTACGATTATTTAAAAGCGTTAGAAAAAAATGCCAATTTGGAAGTTATCAATATAGATCCTCGATATACAGATTCGATGCTTGGGAAAGAAAATGAATGGTTACCCATTCGTCCAGGGACTGATGCTGCATTAGCGTCTGCTATTGCTCATGAAATGATAAGTTCTGGCTGGGTTGATAACAATTCTAAAGAGTTTCTGGACAAATACTGTATAGGTTATGACCGTGAATCATTAGAGGCTCTTAAAAATAGTTTTGAAAATAGTGGTGATGCTAATAAATTAGACTTGGTGCCTCACATAGACCCGAATAAAAATTATAAAGATTATATTATGGGGGAAGGTGAATTTAATAGTTCAGGAGCTAAAACTGTTAAGTGGGCTGCTGAAATATGCGGTATTCCTGAGGCTAAAATAATTAACTTGGCTGATAAAATTAAAAATGCTAGTGCACCTTACATTATCTCTGGTGCGTCATTAAATCGACACGCTAATGGTGAACAGAACATTAGATCAATATACATGCTTGCTATTCTGACCGGTAAAATAGGCCAGTCAGGAGTTAATAACGGTGAGCTACCGTCTTCTAGGATTCTATATAATTCTAAACTTGATAAATTTAGTCACTTGAATACTGTTAAAGAATCAATTTCTTTCTTTACATGGAATGAAGCAATCTATCGTGGAACGGAAATGAATGGTAGGAAAGATGGAGTTAAAGGGTTAGCCCACCTTGATGATAAGTTAGGTTCTAATATAAAAGCTATTATATCGGTATGTGATGCATCCTTGTTAAATCAACATTCTCAAACAAATAATACAAGAGAGCTTCTTGAAGACGAATCTTTAGTCGAACTAATAGTAAGCTGTGACTGTTGGATGACATCTTCAGCAAAATTTGCAGATATTATTTTGCCCGATTCAACATGGTTAGAAACTGATGATTTTGTAAACTCTAGCCACGACCCAGGGTCTATGGGTTATTTAGTTGCAATGAGCGCATCAGTTGAGACTATGTGGGAGTGTAAATCGATTTATGATATCTGTAGTTTGTTGGCAGATAAAATGGGAATCAAAAATGAATTTACAGAAGGGAAATCAGCTATAGAGTGGTTAGAGTTATTCTACGATAAAGCAAGAAACGCATATAGTGATACAAACATTTCACCAGCAATGCCTACAACATTTTCTGAAGCACAAAAAATCGGAGTGTTTAAGCGTTTTCTTGGTACAAAAATTGTTGCCCTTGAAAGTAATATTAAAAATAACATTCCTTTTAATACTCCATCAGGAAAGATAGAAATCTACTCTACCTCATGGGCAAAGTTTTCAAATACCATGAGTTTTACGGATGAACTAGGGGATGATGTATCTCCTATTCCGATCTATCAAGTGACATGGGACGGATATCAAGACCAAGAGTCGGCTAAAGATTATCCTATCCAACTGATTGGCTATCATACAAAAGGACGAGCGCACTCAAGTTTTCATAATGTTCCTTGGCTAAGAGAAGCTGTAGAAGATGCTATTTGGATGAATCCAGAAGATGGAGAAGCTCGAGGATTATCTCAAGGGGACATGGTACATGTTTGGAATAAACGTGGGACTATTGAATTGTCAGTTCGTTTAACTCCTCGAATCCTTCCTGGAGCTGCAGCCCTAGGGCAAGGAGCTTGGTTTAAACCCGACCCTGAAGGTCGTGTTGGTCAATCTGGACATGTTATCGATATTGGTGGTTGTATTAATACGCTAACCCGTTATCAGCCAACTTCCTTTTCAAAAGGCAACCCACAACACACTAACCGTGTACAGATTGCAAAAGCTTGATGGAGTAATATAAATGATTGAATTAGCCCAATATGGTTTTTATCTAGATACTACTAAGTGTACTGGTTGCAAAGCATGTCATGTATCTTGTAAGGACCGAAAAGATTTGCCAGCAGGTATTAACTGGCGTCGTGTATATGAGTATGGAGGCGGAAGTTGGTCAACTAATACTGATGGTAGCTATGAACAAAATGTTTATAGTTATTATACTTCGATTAGCTGTAATCATTGTAGTGAACCAGTATGTGTAAAAGCATGTCCTACTGGAGCAATGCATAAGCGTCGTGAAGATGGTTTGGTACATGTGATAACTGATCTTTGTATTGGTTGTGAAAGCTGCTCTAGAGCCTGTCCTTATGATTCTCCGCAGCTAGATCAAAAGCTTAAAGTGATGACGAAGTGTGATGGTTGCTATGATCGAGTCGCTCAAGGTAAGCAGCCAATTTGTGTAGGTTCATGCCCATTGCGTGCTTTGGATTTTGACACAATGGATAACTTACGTACTAAGTATGGTAATGGTGATGGTCATATCGCGCCGTTGCCTCCGGAAGGTATCACTAGTCCCAACTTGATTATTAAGGCAAATAAGAATGGTCAGCCGGTGTCTAATGGAAATGGTCAAATATTGAATTTTTCGGAAGTTTAATTAAAAATGGCGTCTAGTAAGGACGCCTCTTTTTCATTCGGGGTAGAAATATGACAATAAATTACAAAGCAGAACAGTATTTAGAGTTTCAAGCCATTGCACGTGTTCTACATAATGTATTAATGAGGTACCCTAATTTTGAATCTATTCAAAGTTTTAAAGACAGTAACCTTGGTGGCAATTGGCCTCAACTAGCAAATTCAAAATATTATAAAGAAGGTAAATGTTTACTTTCTTTATACTGTCGCACCTGGTCTTCCGTGAAGCTTAATGACCTAAAATTAGATTATGGTCAATTATTTTATGGTCCCGGAAAACCTGTAGCTATGCCATGGGGATCAATATATTTAGGTGAACAACAACTTTTGAATGATGACTCAACATTATCGCTAAAGAGATTTTATAAAAAAAATGAAATCAGTTTTGATTTAGAATATAATCAACCAAGTGATCATATAGCATTAATTTATGCTGCCTTAGATCGATTGTTAGAGCAAGCTGCTGAAAATATGGAAAATAAAAATGTGCTTGATATCATTAAAGTCTTAATGTTGCAGCATATGTTACCTTGGACTAGTCGTTGTCTTGAACTCATTATTAAGCATGCAAATACTGATTTTTATAAAGGGATCGGATTGTTAGCACTTGATTTTGAAATTGAATTGTCAAAATTAATGGGAACTTTGACTATGCCTGTTCGCTTGTTAAAATAGTAAATGTATATAAGTTAAATCAGTATCTGTGCCGTTTAATAACAGCGTTATAGAACAAGATATTCTTTTTAGCTACTATTTTACAGTTGGCAATCGCTTTTTTAGTGATTTCTGGTCAATTATGAAAATTGTACATTATGACTTCAATAGCTGAGTTTCCACTAAGGAAATATCTGAAAGTAGCTAATTTTAATATATGGATGACATTTAATCTTTAAGATTTATCTACTATTTATAAAAAGTTGGATTAGTGATTAATTACCCCGGCCTTAATAATTTATTATGTAAGTAAGATTGTATGTGCATTATGGAACAACCAAAAACTAGTGGGGGTCATAGTATGCTAATTGATTGGGCATACTTAATATAACCTATTACACTTTAGTTATTTATAACATTAATTAAATTGTCCAGAGGGGGCAGTTACCACGAGGTAGCTAGTTACTTCGTGGTATCTTATTTATTTTTAGATGTTTTTATAATATTGTTGATTCATTCTACACTAACCATTAAAACTGATAACCTATTATGAAAGTTGTATTATTTATTATTTTATCTTCTTTATCTTCTTTTTCTTATGCATCGATAGAGTATAAAAAACCGCAGACACCTAGTGAGTTACATCATTTGTTTGCAGAATATTTTCTTAATAAAGATGTTGTTGGGCTAGGAACGCTATTTCATGAGGATGCAGTTTTTGTTTTAAATGCTGAACGTGAAGTTGTTAAAGGTAGGGAGGCTATCAAGCAGACCTTAAAGGGGTATTTGGAGGGGGATGGAGAAATGATCACTCATGGTGTATCAATTCACATCAATGGTGATACAGCACTTATTCGTTCAGACTGGGAAATTACCAATGTACAAAAAGGAATGGCACTTGAAGTGATGAAATATACTAATGGCGGTTGGCTTTATGTGATTGATAGTCCATATGGCTTCTAGTCATTAAAAAAGAGTTTGTGTCTTATATATGATCTAAGGAAATATCAAATGAAAGCTCTAAAGGTAACTAAGTTTGGCAAGCCAGAAGTGTTAGTTGTAAATGCCCCTGATTAACTGGCCGTCAAATATTAACCAAAGTGACTAGCGTTGTTGATCAAATCTCAGTTCAAGATGTAAGATGTTTTATCTAATTAGGTAGCTTGTTTCCTCATCTGTATTCCTAGTACTATGATTTTGTTCATCGCCTTAACATCTGCCAAGGTTCACCGACTTGAGCATTATAATCTAGTAGGCTAAGTTTCAGACTAATCAGCTGCTTGTATCGGTACATGGCTGTTTTTGAGAGTGACCGAACTTGATAGTAATTAGCTCGTTTTCATTGCGATAGCCCGTTATTTTTAAAAGGGTTTTCCTGCCTAATTAACCCTAATACCCTGCATTGCTTCTGGGGAGGTAGTGGGTTGCAGCCCTTGCGCTGAAGTAGCTTATGGCATGCCTTGGTATCGTATGCACCATCAGCTGAGACTAAGCTATTCGTCTTCTCGATGGGTTTAGCAATGCGGATTAAATTTTGATGACGTGCCACATTGGTTGTCTGCTTGTAAACCACGACTTATTAGACTTCAGCATCACTTATTTCCAATAAAAAAACCGCACTCCTAAAGGGATGCGGTTTTTTGTTAGCTTAAGCTATCTCTAGCTTATCAATACTATTTTTAATGCTTAGAAATAGTAACCAAAGTTAATATTGAAGCGCTTGTTAGTGTCACCATTACCGACCATAGTTCCGCCGATAAAAGGCTGGTTCTCACCGACAACAAAGTCGAAATAAGTGTAGAGTCCGCCGGCAGTTACCGCCATTCCTGTGACATTCATAAAGGTATCTTCTAAATCCGCAGATTTATCAGTAACCAATGAGTAGTCGTTATAGAATGTTAGGTTTGATATCGGTCCAATATTAACCGGTAGGCTGTATGCTACGTTAGCGATGTAAGTCGTCGCTTCTGCTGGAATTGAGTCATAGAAGTGGTATGCAGCCACGACAATACGGTCAACATCCATACCATCAACGTCGTACTTATAATCGGTCAATTGCAACTTAACATTCCAACGGTCGTAGTTAACGACACTGTGGATTGCGGCTGCAACGTTGTCACCATCGGTGCCGTTGGCAATTTCAAGTTGGCCAGCTTGAACTGATGCGCCTAGTTCAACAGCAACATCATTGAATGCGAAGTTATGGGCATAGCGCGCGTTGAAGGTGTTTACTTCGCCAGCGGCATAACCGTCAGTTGGAGCATCATAAGCACCTTCGCCCTCTAAACGAATACCGACAACATCGTATGCGTAACGGTCAGTACGGTCTGAGACATACCCGTCAAGTCCGCCTTGCTCATCGTTTTTGTAGAAAGCTAAATCGAGGCGATTATTTTCACCTGTGTATTTGTAATTTAGGCCCATATCGTAGTCATCTTCTAAGCCCAAATAGAAGTTAGAGCTGAAGAAGTAGTTATTTGATGCGTAAGTTAGAATACCGAAAGGGACTTGAGTGACACCAATTTTACCTTGTTGCTCTTCAGTAAAGTTGTAACCAATCCATGCATGCTGAATCACATTCATGTATTCAAACCAACGATACTGGGCAGAGTAAATTAAGTCTTCGTAATTGCCTGAAACATCGATGCGAAATAGATCGAAATCAAAATCACCACCGCGATCAGCGTTATCATCATTATAATCTTCATAAGAGTAATTAACACGAACGGCACCACCAAACTTGACGGCGTTTTCTTTTTTCTTCTCTGCAACGACTAACTGCTCAGATTCCTTCTGCTGTTGAGTTTCCAACTGCTCGATTCGGGCTTTTAGCGCTTTTAGCTCTTCGTCTACCGGGGCGGCATTTGCATTAGCAGCTAATGCAAGGGCGATACAAGAAGCAGCAAGTGTATAGCGATTCATCATTTATCCTTGTTTGTTAAGTTTGTTAAGTTTGATTTTTGTGATTCGGTGTTGTCGGTATCGTCCGTGTAGAAGTCTGATAACACGCCTGCCAGATGAGAACGTGAAAGCTCACCCTGCAAGTCACCATCGGCATCGACAACGGGCAGGGGAAAGTCTGATTCCATTGTGGTTGGAATAATACTTTCAAGCAGTGCATCTGGTGATATCGGGGTCATCTCCTCGACCTGGAAGTCTTCCATCGGTGCATCTTTATCTGTTTTTACAGCGTCTTCCAGTGCTTCTTGGCACACTACGCCCTGAAAACCTTCATCGGTAACGTAATAGGCATAGTTGGCTGGGATCTGCTTCATCTGCTTGAGCGCTTCACCGATGGTATCGGCGGTAAGGCGAAAGGCTGGTGGCTTCATCACGGTTTCAACGGTTAGGGCTCGCGGACGGTTGACGTCTTTGACAAATGCTTCGACATAATCGTCAGCAGGGTTGAGCAAGATATCCACCGGCGCTCCCACTTGGATCAGATTGCCGTCTTTAAGGATCGCAATCCGGTCGCCAATGCGCAGCGCTTCATCGAGATCGTGAGTAATGAAGATAATGGTTTTATGCAGCTCTTTTTGCAGCTCTATGAGTTGGTCTTGCATTTCACTGCGTATCAAGGGATCAAGCGCCGAGAAAGCTTCATCCATCAGCAGAATTTCTGCATCGGTGCACAGCGCTCTCGCTAGGCCCACTCGTTGCTGTTGGCCACCAGATAGCTGCGAAGGGTACTGCGCTTCATATCCGCTCAAACCAACAGTGTCTAGCCATTGATTGGCCTTGGCATTTCTGCTGGCTTTGTCTACCCCTTGTACACTGAGACCATAGGCAACATTTTCCAGTACGGTGCGATGAGGCATTAAACCAAAGCGTTGAAACACCATCGCCATTTTATTGCGACGAAATTGCTCCAACTCTTTGCTATTCAGCTTCATCACATCAATGCCTTCAACCAATATCTGCCCTTCAGTAGGATCGATAAGGCGATTGAAGTGACGGATCAAAGTGGACTTTCCTGAGCCCGACAACCCCATAATGACAAAAATTTCACCTTGATGAATGTCGAGGTTAATGGCTTTAAGGCCCACGGTATGGCCGGTTTTAGCTAGAATTTCATCTTTAGATAAACCTTCTTTAACCATCGGCATGACGTTAGCGGGTTTTTTGCCAAAGACCTTATAGAGATCTCTAATTTGAATGAGTGGCTGCGTTGGTGATTGATTAGTCATGATTTCCACTCTGGGTGTGTTTCTGAGATCGCTTGGCGTAAGCTTGAGAAGTGCGATCAAAAATGATGGCTAGCGCGACAATGGCTAAACCGTTAAAGAGTCCGAGGGTGAAGTATTGGTTGGTGATTGACTTGAGTACGGGTTGACCCAGCCCCGTGACGCCAATCATCGACGCAATAACGACCATTCCTAGTGCCATCATAATGGTCTGGTTAATGCCTGCCATAATGGTCGGAGAGGCGAGTGGTAACTGCACTCCCATAAGGCGTTGCATGGGACTTGCACCATAGGCGGTAGCAGCCTCTAGTACTTCTTTGTCTACCAGACGGATCCCGAGATTCGTGAGTCGAATAACGGGCGGAATGGCATAAATTACCACGGCAATCACGCCGGGCACCTTGCCAATACCGAGTAACATGACCACGGGGATAAGGTACACGAAGGCTGGCATGGTTTGCATGACATCCAAAATCGGCGTCACTATTGAGCGAGTTCGATTACTGCGGGCCATTAATATACCGATGGGTACGCCGAGTACGATGGCTAATAGCGTGCACACGGTAATGATACTGAGAGTCCGCATGGTATTTTCCCACATACCGAAATAACCGATAAGTAGAAATGACACCACCACGCCGACAGATAATTTCCATGAACGACTAGTTAAGTAAACTAATGCGGTAATTGACAGCAGTACAGCCCACCAAGGTGACTGTACCAACAGCTTTTCAAACCAGATAAGAAAGTCGAGCAAGGGATCAAAGAAAGACTCGATGACATCACCATACTCACGGGAAAAGTCCCGAAAGGTGCTGTCTAAATATTTGCGAATTTCCAATAACGTCTCACGATCCATCTTTGGAAATTTGCTGAGCCAAGAAAAGTCAGCCATTGGTACCTCTATCGTTTTTATACGGAATAATCTAGATGAGAAACAAAAACGCGAAGCTTTGTTGGCTTCGCGTTTTGTTTGGATTTAGAGTGCTTTGACTGCCAATTTTACTTTTTCGGCAACATCAGCAGGAACCCATTTAAGCCATATATCTTCATGCTTCATCAGGAAGTACTCGGCGGCGATGTTACCATCAGCCTGATTGTCTTCCATCCAAGCCAGCAAGCCGTTCATCTGGGCATTGGTGATAGAACGTTTAGCAAGATACTCGAATTCTTGAGTTGATTTTTTAGCAAAAGCTGCAGTGGTAACCGTTTGCACTAATGCTGATGGGTACATGGTGACTTTAGGATCTGCGCACTCTACGTTAGAGATACAGTCACGAAAATGGTCTTCATCGATACCGGTACCAAAATCGACCTTAACCATGTTGTACTTACCCAATATTGCAGTGGGTGCCCAGTAATAACCAAACCAAGGCTTTTCACGCTCGTAAGCACGGGCGATGGAACCTGATAGACCTGCTCCTGAACCCGGATTGACAAGATCAAACCCTGCATCACTGAGCTTTAGTGCTCGAAACAGATTTTCAGCGGTGATCTGACAGCCCCAACCCGCAGGGCAGCCATAAAAAGCACCACGATCTGGATCTTCTGGATGCTCAAAGGTTTTTACTTTGGCAATAATACCCGCGATGGTTTTCAGGCTTGGGTCTTTATCGACCATATACTTGGGTACCCAGAAACCTTCTTCGCCGCCATCAGAGAGTGATTTACCTGCAATTGCTAAGCGCTTCTCCTTGATGCCTCGTTCGATAAGATCTTTAACGTTATTGCTCCAGATCTCAGGCGCGATGTCAGGCTCTCCTTTTTCAACCATTGAGGTGCTCGTTGGCATCGTATCGCCAGGGATTAACTCTGCTTCGCAACCGTAACCATGTTCTAAAATAAAGCGATCCACATTGGCGATTAATGAAGCTGAACTCCAGTTCATATCTGCGATGGTGACTTTACCGCATTGCTCTTCGGCAAAGACTTGATGTGTCGCGGTACTAAGCAGTAATCCGCCAATCAAAATTATACTTTTCATAAGAGCTCCGTGCTCGATTTGAGAGTTTGTTGCGCACGAGCCTTTAACTAACAATGGTTAGAGTTCAAACTAGGGGCTGTGCTTCGATTCTTGCAGGTGACAGTAATGTGACAAGCATATTACCAAAAATAGGACTAAACAAAGTGTTTGAGAGCGTAAATTAACACAATTGTTGCATGGTTAACAGTTTAGTGCGTCAAACTTGCTACCTTAGTCAATTACGCCTTCATAAATGTGATTAGAGCTCAAACTAATCGTGACTTATTGGCATATCCGTTGGGTTGCTGGTTCGGTTATTAGTCTGCTGGTTCTGCTCTGTAGGCTGGCCGTCTGCAGATTGCTAGCCATTGGTGATAAGCATGCTGTGCTTGTCAGTTACTGGTGGGTGTTGAACTAGTGATGCAATGCTTGACTCTGGTAACCTATTAAGGGAAATGCAAGCGTCGGTGCCGAGAATATTGCAACCGGTTGAAATTGACGGCAAGTATCTGGCTGATGGCGGCACTGTCAGCAATATGCCAGCCGATACGGTACGCGAGATGGGTGTTGATATTGCAATTGATATTGGTTCCGAGTTTGCACCGAAAGAAGAATTACAAAACAGTTTTGCCATTTTAGCGTCGCTGTCTACCATGATGACCCGGGCCAATGCAGTACAGCAAATCTCAAACTTACAACCACAAGATATCCTTATTCGTCCTAACATTAGGAAAGACCTTTTAGCGTGTTGGGTGCTCTATGCCTCTAATAGAGCAGCTGAGTTGATATTGTCATTTAAGCTGACGTTTGGTCACAACGCACCTTGTGAGAGAGGCGCTTATTGCGAGGATACCAAAGCCAAATACGTTCCCTGTTACCGCTACCGTAATAAACCGCAGTTAACTTTCAACAATGATATTCAGATGCCCACAATTGTTACCATCACAAGTGGATGGATACAGCAATCTCGAGGATTGTTACTGTACGGAAAAAGAAATTTTCAGATTGAGTGCATTATCAAACCAAGTCAGTTGAGTATAATTCACCCAACAAAATTGACATGGCAATACGCCTGTTAGCTTCTAAACTTTAAATCTACTTGGTGCTGCAGTTGAGCAAGGTTCTTTGCTGTTTGCTGAGTAAATGAAGGAGTCTAAATGGCAAGTGGTTGGGCCCGCGACGGGGCAGTGCAAGATCAAATCGATAATAGTATCGAAGATGGAGTGGCGCATATTCGCAGTGAATTATCCGTTGGACAAAGTCTGTTCGACTGTGAAGAGTGCGATAAACCCATTCCCGAGGCGCGTAGACGAGCTGTTCAAGGCGTTCGTTTGTGTGTTGAATGTCAAAGCGAGCGAGATAAACGGCACGGTAACATGGCACTGTTTAATCGCAGAGGCAGTAAAGATAGTCAATTACGTTAAGTGCGGTGTTAGGCTGGGTTTGATATTGATAGCCGCATGTTCGTCAGATAATAAAATACACATTATTATTACCGTACGGTAAAAGTAAATTGCGTAATGGTGGGATTATCATTTATTAAGTCCCCGCTATAATGCTCGCATATTCATTACGGCGCTGGTTCAGATAAGACCGTTTATACACTCTATCAATCTAGGAATTTAAGATGACAGCACAGACAATTAAATCTAAAGCCGCAGTCGCTTGGGCCGTAGGCCAGCCACTCACTATGGAAATCGTAGATGTTATGCCGCCTCAAAAAGGCGAAGTGCGCGTCAAGATGGTTGCCACTGGTGTGTGTCATACCGACGCATTCACGCTATCGGGTGACGATCCTGAAGGTATTTTTCCGTGTATTCTAGGCCATGAAGGCGGCGGGATTGTTGAGTCTATTGGTGAAGGCGTGACTAGCGTGCAAGTCGGCGACCATGTTATTCCTTTATACACACCAGAGTGTGGCGAGTGTAAGTTCTGTAAGTCAGGCAAAACTAACCTTTGCCAGAAAATTCGTGAAACTCAAGGTAAAGGTTTGATGCCTGATGGCACCACGCGTTTTTCAAAAGATGGCGTTGATATCTTCCATTACATGGGCACATCTACTTTCTCTGAGTACACAGTCTTGCCTGAAATTTCATTGGCAAAAGTGAACCCTGAAGCACCACTTGAAGAGGTGTGCTTATTGGGTTGTGGTGTGACCACTGGTATGGGCGCAGTCATGAATACCGCAAAAGTTGAAGAGGGCGCTACGGTTGCAATCTTTGGTATGGGTGGTATTGGCCTATCAGCAGTGATTGGTGCTGCGATGGCTAAAGCGTCACGTATCATCGCTATCGATATTAACGAAAGTAAGTTCGACTTAGCTCGCCAACTGGGCGCCACTGATTGCATTAATCCAAAAGATTACGATAAGCCAATTCAAGATGTGATTGTAGAGCTTACCGATGGCGGCGTTGATTACTCATTTGAGTGTATCGGTAACGTTAACGTCATGCGAAGCGCGCTTGAATGTTGCCATAAAGGTTGGGGTGAATCAGTGGTTATTGGTGTGGCAGGGGCAGGTCAAGAGATCTCAACCCGTCCATTCCAACTCGTGACTGGTCGTGTATGGAGAGGCAGCGCTTTTGGTGGTGTTAAAGGCCGCTCAGAGCTACCTGAGTACGTTGAACGTTATTTGGCGGGTGAGTTTAAGTTAAGCGACTTTATTACTCATACTATGGCGCTTGAGCAGGTTAATGAAGCATTTGACCTTATGCATGAAGGTAAGAGTATTCGTACTGTTATCCACTTCGACAAGTAAACTATCAAAATAAGTGGATAGGGTGTAAGCCCCTATCCAGCCGCTTTCGCATTAACTGTCATCGATAGTTAATGCGAAAGCGCTTTAAGAGACTCAAGTATGACAATCGAAAATATCAGTGTAAACAAGAGTTTTGGCGGCTGGAATAAGCAGTATACCCACCACTCTGAAGCGTTAAATTGTAAGATGCGCTTTGCTATCTATCTGCCGCCTCAAGCGTCAAATGGCCAAAAAGTTCCGGTATTATATTGGTTGTCAGGCTTAACCTGTACCGATGAAAACTTTATGCATAAAGCCGGTGCGCAAGCGCTCGCTGCAGAGTTGGGTATCGCAATTGTTGCACCAGATACTAGCCCGCGTGGCGAAGGTGTGGCTGATGATGTCGGTTATGATTTAGGCCAAGGTGCAGGTTTTTACGTTAATGCAACGCAAGCGCCGTGGAATCGTCATTACCAAATGTATGATTACGTCGTTGATGAACTGCCAAAATTGATTGAGTCTATGTTCCCAGTCAGTGACAAGCGCTCAATTGCGGGTCATTCAATGGGCGGACATGGTGCCTTGGTTATTGCGATGCGCAATGCTGAGGCTTATCAGTCAGTGTCTGCGTTTAGCCCAATCAGCAACCCAGTTAATTGCCCTTGGGGCAAGAAGGCGCTTACGGCTTATTTGGGCCGTGACACTAATGCATGGCAGGATTACGATGCGAGCCTATTGATGCGTAAAGCCAGTGCGTTTGTGCCGGCGTTAGTTGATCAAGGCGAAGGTGATAACTTCCTCGCAGAGCAACTTAAACCTGAAATGTTGCAGGCTGCGGCTAAAGTAAGTGGTTACCCGTTAACGCTTAATATGCATGAGGGTTATGATCACAGCTACTTCTTCATCTCGAGCTTTATTGAACAACACTTACGCTTTCATGCTGCTCACTTGAACGACTAGCATTACATTACTATATTATAAAAATGCCGCCTTATCGCGGCATTTTTTATGCGCCGCAGTTACTAACTCCCCTCTGAATCGCTCACCTTATTAGTGGTTCATTTAGCAAGCCTTTCGATAAAAAAGTACACCTCATGGACTTTGTTTTTTTAGGACAAGCAATAAAAGTGATCATGGTTGGTGTTTTACATGCTTTATGGGCCTGAATGGCGAGTGTTTGCACTCTGTTATTTTAGCGCTAGAGTTAAGCTAATTCATATAAGGAGATAACAATGAAACTATGGAATATAATTGTGATTGGCCTTGCGATAGTTTTAGCGGGTTGTGCAGCAACGGAAGCTTCAAAAGAGCGGGCGGCAATGTATGAGTTTCCTGAGTTAGAGCAAGTTAATTCCATTGATAATTTTAGAATGGATGGTTGGGAAGAGATCGATAAGTATTCGCTGATAGTCAATAGCAGGCCAAGAGAGATCTATCTGTTGATTTTAAATGGTGGTAATAATGATCTTAAGTTTGCCCAAGGATTACTCATTACATCAACCCTTGGTAAGGTCGAAGTTGGCTTTGATAGTGTCTCAACTCGAGATAACCCACAGCTTAAATACAATATTAAGCGCATGTACCGCATAAAAGATAAAGCGGAGAAAGAGCTTATAAAGCAACAAATCCTCGCTTTCTCTGTTGATGAGAAAAAGTTAGAAAATAAAAAATCTGAGGCGAATAGTACTAGCGGCAATTAAAGTGGCAACTTACCGCTGAGTGGAATCAATCTATAAAAAAGCCCGTCTATCAGTCGATAGGCGGGCTTTTTACTGCAGACCATTCCTAGGGGATATTAACTAAGGCCACATTAGCCTTTAATAAGGTAAGCGCCTTTAGTAGTAAGTGTCACCGTAATTGGCTCACTGGTTTTGTTTTTCCAATACCATCCGTGCGCACCTGCAAAAGGCGTGGTCAGCGTCCCCTTCACTTGATCGGATGTGGTGATAGTAAAACTTTCAAAGAAACCTGTTTTATCACCTTGAGGTTCGCCGTGAAAATCAAAATACAAGGGTGCGCCATTGGTGCGCCATTCATATTCTAAATGGGCTCCTTCATTCATCAGTAGTTTATATTCTAAACCTTTACCCGCCGCAATAATGATGTCGACCGTATCTTGGCGTAGCCCCATCATTTCTGTACGAGTTTGTTTGATCTCTGCCACTGAGGGCGCATCGTTTATCACAATAGAGCTTGAACTTACCATTACGCCTGGCCCGGCTTTAATACTTGATGTACTCGCGATCACTGGTTCTATCGCCGCAGTGGCTATTTTTGTTAGCCCTAACGATTGACCAATACCTGTTGGGTCAATGTTGTACTCGGCAGGTAAAATAGCCGTGACCAATACAACCGCAGCAATGACGGTTGCGACAATACTCGCTTTCAGTAAGGTGGCGTTAGAGTGGACTGGTGCACTGAGTGAGTTGCTCTCGGTGTTAGTTGCTTGGTTGTCTGTTTGCTGTGTCATTGTTGTTCCTAAATTTGTATTTACGCATGCGTATTGAGCTGTTTTTTTCTGTGGTAGCGACTCAAAAATCTGTTTTAATTGATAAAGTATCCAGTGAGTTGAAAGCCGACTAACATCAATCCACCACTCATGAGTAGTGTGTTGGCCGCAGTTGAAAACTTGAGATAACTTTGATGCCTGCGCCAAAAGCTCATCATAATGAGTACAACGCCTAGCGCTAAAAATTGCCCAATTTCTACGCCGACGTTAAAGGCAATAATATTCGTCATTAACCCCTCTTTAGGTAGATTGAATTCTTGGATTTTAGTGGCCAGCCCAAAGCCATGGAATAGACCAAAGATCATTACCGCGACTTTGGTGTTGGGCTGGAAACCAAAAACGCGCTTGAATCCACCTAAGTTATCAAATCCTTTATAGACAATTGAAAATCCAATAATCGCATCGATAAGATAAGGATTTACCTGAATGTCGTAAAACACACCGTATAACAAGGTAATGCTATGGCCGATGGTAAATAGACTGACGTATAGCAACACGTCTCTAGTGCGATAAAGGAAAAAAATCACGCCGACTAAAAACAGTAAATGGTCATATCCAGTGACCATATGCTTAGCACCGATATAGATAAAGGGCAGAATAGAAACCCCTTGATTAGCGGCTAAAAACTGCTTGGTACCTTCATCTACGCCGTGAGCAAAAAGAGAAAAAGAGGCCAATAACCCCAAAAAAATCACCATAAGTCTTATGGTGTTAGCCAATGGTTGGCTCATTACATGTACTCCAATTATTTATTTTATTAAGCGCATGAATCACAGACTGAATGTAGTCAGTCAAAGAGGCGCAAAATGGATCTATCGCTAAACGACTTGGAAATAGTTAACCAAGCCGTCATTTAAAAGATAAATAATTAGCAGTGTGGAGGGGGATTGGGTGGTGCGTATCGGTAGTTGTTATAAAGCACATCATTGTCGCCGACAGTGCCTGCCTGATAAAAATCGCTGTTAAAGGTCGACTCAAAGGGCGGGTGTGATGGCGTGTGTGAGTGGTTGTTATGATCATGCTCGCTACTGTCGCTAGCAAAAACAATATCAGTGCCGTCTAAATCGGCAATTAATTCGGTGGAATTAAAAGCGGGCAGGGCTTCTACATCGTGCACATGAGCAAAGGTTGCATGCACATTCTCATGGCTATGATGATGGCTAACACTGCTACCCATAGGGTGTTTACCATTGGGGTACTGTACTGAATAAGCTGAATTCATCACAAAAAACTGGCACAGCAACAGCACCAGCATGATGGCTAATGTTGTTCTGGATTGGTGTGTAGCGGCTATGGCTAACTTTACCTTGATGGTTGTACTGCTCAGTTTGTTTCGTCTCAAAGAGAATATAGCAATCGAGATTAAATCAGATTGGAGCTCAAACCGCTAGTATTTCCCGACGACAAAGCTATTGCCTTAGTTTTACTGACCCACAATCCAGCCTAGGCGACTGCCGCAGCAAGCTGATTAAAGTAAAGCGGTTGGTCGCCAACGCTCTTGGCACAACAGTGCCTAACAACATGAGTAGAGAGTACGAACGAGCGAAGAAAATATGTGTTTGCGGCTGCTTATGAGTTTGCTGGTGCAGTGGTTAGCGACTAATGCGCGGTAAGACTTAGTGAGTAAACGAATTTACATTTACTCATAAAAAAGGAGGCGTTAGCCGCCTTTTTTATATTCAATATTCAGGCTTTACCTGCTTTAAGCGGGCTTAAATATACACTTCAAGCGTTTGATAATAATCAGTCGTGACATGGTAAATAGGCCACTAACCGTTTTTTGATGTAAGCGGAAAATTGTATCGTACAGCCGGCGTACTAAGCGGCCTTTTAACACTAACCGATCGTTCATCATGGTGCTGATGGCGAAGTCATGTCCAATCGCAACCACCATTCCGCCATCTTTATAGACGAAAGGTTTTAGCGGTTTACCCTCTAAATGTGCCACTAGGTTTTTTGCTAAGTGCACCGCGGCGCGATTGGCTGCCTGTGCTTTGGGTGGAACTTGAGTGCCACCAACCTGCGGGATCGCAGCGCAATCACCTAGGGCAAAAATAGATGGGTCTGCTGTGGTTGCCAGTGATTGCTCAACGATCAGCTGATTAGCATTATTACTCTGTAAGCCGCCGATGTTTTTTAGCCAGTCTGGCGCTTTAATTCCGGCGGCCCAAAACTGTACTTCAGCATCAAGGACTGAGCCTTTGCTGGTGGTCATGCAACTTGCTTCAACACTGGCGATGCGGGTATTGAGCAGGATGTTGACGTTATACTCTTCTAGTCGCTTTTGCGCTTGCTGTGACATTTTCAAAGGGCTGTTAGGCAACACTCTATCGGCAGCTTCAATCAGATTGATGTTGAGCGTAGCGGCATAAGGGTTATTGGCTAGTTTAGCGCTCACTTTTGCTAACTCCGCGGCGACTTCAAGTCCAGTCGCTCCCGCACCGACGATATTAATTGTGCGTTCTTTACCCGAACGCAGCAAGGTACTGATTTGATGCCAGCTGTCTCGAGCTTGCGCTGGTGTATCGAGGAATAAGCAATGCTCTTTCGCTCCTAAGGTGGCAAAGTCGTTGCTAATGGCACCGATGGCAATCACTAAGTAATCGTATGCGAGTTTGTCGACTTCACCATTGGGTTTACGCAGCACTAATTGCTTTTCTGAGCGTTCGATATCAGTCATCCATGCTTGGTAATGCATATAGCCATTCTTTGCGCCATGGCTGAAATAGCAAAGGCTGTCGAGGTCACTGTCAAAGGTACCTGCGGCTATCTCATGGAAGCGAGGTTTCCAGTAGTGATGAGTCTCTCCTTCTACCAGTACCACCTCATCTTGACTATTGACCGAACGGCCTAAAAGGCTAGCGATTTCTAGACCAGCAGCGCCGCCGCCAACAATAACGATACGAGACATAACAATTCCTCAGTGCACCGCAATTTGGTGCTGCAATAATGTGTAACAAGCGCCAGGTGACTTCAGCGGTATACCCTAGGTATCTGCTCGTCCTCAGGGCATTAGATGGCGCTCATTATAGTTATCATCATATTTGGAACAATTAGCTTAAAAGGTAAATTACTTTTGCGACACAGTAACAATCAACGCCTTGTAGGAACTAAGTTATTGAAAGTAATTACTTTGGCTTTGTTGTTAATAATGGCAACTGACCAGTAGCCTAAGCTAGAGGTCAGTATAGGGTGCGGTAAAGTGTCTATTTGAGGGCGTTACCCAGGTAGTCCAACAGCATGCGCACTTTAGGTGAGAGGTGACGATTTTGCGGATAGAGCGCCCAGATCCCTTCTTCAGGTTGGCGGTTATGCTCAAGCAGTGCCACCAGTTGTTTGTCTTTTAAAAAGCGGGCGACATAAAAATCGGGTAGTTGTACGATGCCAATGCCTTTAATTGCCGCATCCACTAAAGCGTGGCCATTGTTACAACTGAGTGAACCGCTTACGCGTACATTTCTGGTTTTGCCATTTTCTTGAAAACGCCAATAATCCATAGTGCCGAGCAAACAATTATGTTTTTCTAGTTCCGACAATGTGTGGGGAATGCCATAAGTGGAAAGATAAGCGGGTGATGCACAAACATACTGGGTTCGCGTACTTAGCTTCTTAGCCATCATACTCGAGTCTTCTAGTTGCCCGAGCCGGATGGCAAGATCGTATCCTTCGTCGATTAAATCAATCCTTTGATTACTGAGGATGAGTTTAATCTCCAGTTCTGGATACAGCACGGCAAAGTCATTGATCAAAGGCGCAATGGTTTTTTCACCATAGGTGAAGGGAGCGGTAATTTTTAGCAATCCTCTAGGGGTCGTTTGCAGATTAGTGATCGCTCGCTCTGCTTCTTCTAATCCATCGAGCACTTGTCGACAATGTTGATAATAGATCCTGCCAACTTCGGTCACCGATACTTTTCTTGTGGTGCGATGAAACAGCTTTGAAGCGAGCCGAATTTCTAATGCGCTGATCTGCCTGCTGACTTGAGCTGTCGAAATCCCTAGTCGTTGTGATGCCTTGGTAAAGCTTTCGGCTTCGGCTACTGCAACAAACTCACTGACACCTTCCCAATTAAACATTATTACTCTCAAGAAATTATCTTTGCTAAATATCCCTTAATTATTACCAAATTCAGCCTAAATGCAATTCAAAATCACATCTTATTTAAAACGGCTAATCGCTATTTCTAGCACCAAACTGGGTATTTAAGTGAGATTTATTATTACTCACTGTAAAAAGTAATTTGTTAAAAAGTGGGATTATCAACTAGTGGGTAAGGAATATAATCACTGCCATCGAATGACAAAGATGTCATCCAGTCTCAGTTTGTAGTCATCCAACATATCAGTAAAGAGACTGTAAGTTTTTATTTAAATTAAGGAAGTCAAAATGAGCACAACATTCTATATGCCTCCGATGTCGATGATGGGACCCGATGCCATCAAGCAATTAGGGAGCGAACTACAGGCGAGAAACTTTAAAAAAGCGCTAATCGTAACCGATAAGGCATTAGTCGATATTAAACTCGTCGACAGACTAACCGATGAGTTATCTGCTCACGATATCGCATTTGCCATCTTTGATGGTGTACAGCCTAACCCGACAGAGAAAAATATTGAGCAAGGTCTTGAGATACTTAAAATTCAAGACTGTGACTTTGTCGTTTCATTCGGTGGTGGCTCTTCTCACGATTGTGCTAAAGGCATCGCCTTAGTCGCTGCCAATGGTGGTCATATTCGTGATTACTCTAAAGGTGTGCATTTATCTGCGAAGCCTCAATTGCCGTTGGTTACCGTCAATACCACTGCTGGGACAGCTGCTGAAATGACCATTTTTGCCATTGTTACCAATGAAGAAGATGAGACTAAATACCCGATTGTAGATAAAAATTTGACGCCGATCATCGCCGTCAATGACTCAGAACTTATGGTGGCAATGCCTAAATTTCTTACCGCTGCAACGGGAATGGATGCATTAACCCATGCGATTGAAGCTTATGTTTCAACTGCAGCGACTCCCATAACCGATGCGTCAGCCATTAAGGCCATTGAGCTCATCTCAATGAACTTGCAGCAGGCTGTCGATAATGGCGAAGACCGTGCAGCGCGAGATGCGATGCAGTACGGAGAGTATTTGGCTGGTATGGCCTTCTCTAACGCGTCTCTGGGTTATGTGCACTCAATGGCTCACCAATTAGGTGGTGTATATGACTTAGTGCACGGCTTATGTAATGCCATCTTGCTGCCATACGTTTCTCGTTTCAATGCTGTCGTTAGCAGTGAGAGATTTGCCGATGTTGCTAAAGCAATGGGCGTAGATACAACAGGCATGAATGCCGCTGATGCTGCAGAAGCTGGCATTGTTGAAATAGAAAGACTTTCAGCCTCAGTTGGTACCGCCCAAAAGCTGGCTGATCTTGGAGTTAAACAGGACAAACTCGAATTTATGGCGATTAATGCCTTAAACGATGCGTGCTCTTTAACCAATCCAAGAAAGGCTAGCACTGAAGAGATCATCAATATTTTTAAACAAGCGATGTAAGTCGTTCTGCTAAGTCCTGCAGGGCTTAGCCTCATTTATCTGGAATAATTATTATGAAAACGTTAATTCACCCATTGGTCGATAATGGTATCTCAGCAACAGCCGAAGGTTTTAGCGGCGGATCATTGCACTGCCAGTGTTCACACCATCCTGTTGAAGTGACTGTCTCAGCGCAAACTGCACATAACCATGTTTGCGGTTGCAGCAAATGCTGGAAGCCTGAAGGCGCTCTGTTTGCTCAGATAGCGGTGGTCGCTAAAAGCCAAGTTAGCGTGACTGCTAATGCTGATAAATTACAAATTGTCGACGCGTCGGCGGCAATTCAGCGTCATGCATGTAAAGAGTGTGGCACCCACATGTTCGGCCGTATCGAAAACGCTGAGCATCCTTTCTATGGTTTAGACTTTGTCCATACTGAGTTATCTAAACAGCAAGGTTGGTCAGCACCTGAATTCGCTGCATTTGTCTCTTCTATCATTGAGTCAGGAACGGCACCTGAAGCTATGGCTGATGTTCGCAATACATTAACTGACTTGGGATTAGCGCCATATGACTGCTTATCTCCAGTATTGATGGATGCCATTGCTGCTCACGTTGCAAACAAGAGCTAAGCGCCATTAATTGATACTGAGTAAATAGGTATCGTGGATTTTATAAAAAAGCGCTACGGTGCTTTTTTTATGTCTATTGGCAGGGGTTTAACCTACTTAGCCCCCCCAAAAAAAGCAGCCATCTAGACCGGTGTTATCGTTTTTTCTTATATTGAATGGTAAAAATATTTGTTGATCAGGCCGATTATTATTGTTGAATTAATAAATATATTTGACGCATCGAAATGGGATTGTCTTAGTTTTTAAGAGTTGAAGCTTAAATGCGTATGGGCGGAGCTGCTGGGGTATTGATGCTTTGCACTGATGGTTTCATTTGTCGGCTCATGCTTGGTTTTTGATTGCAGCTGTTTATTACCATTTGGTAAAAGTGATTTGCAGTTTTAGCTGATTATCATCCTATCCATTATCAATATACTAAGCACAAATTCAGTATCTCAATCTATGCAGCGGGCTTTGCCTGCCGAACACTTTACATCTAAGGCTTATATTATGAGTTGGATCTTTCTATTACTGGGTGTCATGGCTGAAGCCTTATCTCATGTGGCGTTAAAGGCGACCGATGGTTTTAGTCGACCATTGCCAGCCGTATTGGTTATTTTGGGTCATTTGGTGGCATTTATTTTTCTTGGCCAAGCTATGAAGGGTATGCCTGTGGGGGTGGTTCATGCACTGTGGGCGGGTTTAGCCATAGTGACAGTCACCTTGTTATCGGCACTATTTTACCGCCAACATCTAGATCTCACTGCGTGGATCGGTATGGGATTAGTCGCTGCTGGCGTAATGATGATTAACTTCTCACAAGGCCATAGTCACTGATTCAAAGCATTAACCTCGTTGATCTCATTTTAACCTTAAGCATAAAGCTAACCTCAGCTTTCTTTAGTGGCCTCAATATGCTGACTGTCTCATTATTCGATACAAACTTGTTGGTGTGAGGCACTTTTTCATGCGGTAGAGAATCGGTAATCTATTCATAACGTCGATAATGACACCGACAAGATTCTCTATTTATCAGGTTATGAGTGAGGTTTACAATGAAAATTAAGACGATGCTAGCAGGTGTTCTATGTTCCGGTTTACTCATCAGCAGCGTAAATGCCGCTGAAGTTGAATTTTTCGTGGGTGCGGCTGCGGGTTATCAAACCGATAAAGTGGACGGCAATATACAACACGACACCGAAGACATGTCGTGGCAAGGACGAATGGGGATATTGATTGAGCAACAGCATCGGATCACGGGTACCTTTGGCTATATGGAGGACGAATTCTCTCAAGCGGGCAACGATTATAAGCAGGAGCAATATAGCTGGTTGCTCTCTTATGATTATTTAATTCCAGTCCATAAAGACGTTAACTTATTTGCTGGTGTTACCGTAGGCGCTAATGACAATAAAATTGCGGGACGTGCGGATACTGATTTGGTCTGGGGTGGCCAAGTGGGTGTGCAATATCAATGGAGTGAACACTTTTCGTCAGATCTCGGGTATCGCTATCTAGAACAAGATTATGAACGCGATGGGATCACTATTGATAACAGTCAGCAGGTGTACTTGACGCTTGATTATAAGTTCTAGTGAATAAGACAGAAAAAAGCCGACTGTAATGCAGTCGGCAAAAGTATTAACCCTAAAAGATCCTCAGCTAGCGATCCTAATTGACAAAAAGCCTTACGTTTTGGGCGTTATCACTTCAAAATAGCGCCCACCTTACTTTAGGTTGATGACTTTTTCGTACGACGACGTAAGCCGAATAACCCAAGCAGTAAGACTGACACTCCCATTGCACCACCGCTGTCTGACTGTGTCAGTTCAGGTTCAACAGCAACCACTTCAGCTAGCAGCCTAGCCATTAACGAAAAAACAACAATTTGTATTACTCTCGTCATCTATCTCAAGAGCATATTGCGGTGCGTTCATTAGCCGATGGCAAAGTAAAACACCAGCTCGCGTCGTCTTCTCGTGACATGTTTGGACAGTTCGTGGTGAGCTCGAAAGAGGTGCTTTTTTTGTCTAATCGTAGCGGTGCTTGGGAATTATGGGTTAATCAAGAAACTGGCAGTAAACAACTGACGCATCTGCAGGGGATTGTTGGCGTGCCAGCAGCATCACCGATTGACGAGCAATATGTATTACCTATAAAACCGAAAGGGGCAAAGAACTACAACCTCTACTTAGGTTTAGTGGGTGGTGATGAGCCCACTAAAATCAGTGGTATTGAAGGCGATGTTAGAAACCCTTCATTTTCTAATGATGGCAGTAAGATCTATTACTCATCAAATGTAGGTGGACATTGGAGTCTCTATGCCTATCATTTTGATAGGCAACAATCTGATTTTGTAGTGGGGCATGCTGCAAAGTATGGTATTGAGGATAACGTTGGTGGATTGTATTACAGCCGAGATAACCAGGCTGGGATCTATTATCATCCTCATGATGGTGGTGAAGAAAGGCTGATAACAGCCGAACTGTCGACGAGTGATTGGGGTAGTTTCTTTTACCAAAATGATGCGCTGTATTTTTTAAAGCGCTCCGACATCAGCGATCAAATTATTGAGATAGCAGCTGATAATCAACAGCAGTTACTATTTACTTTACCCGCTGTGAGTATTCGCGGACAACGTGCGTTGGCAAAAGGGGATGACAATACTATTGTTGTGAGTATGTTAGGAATTAATGATGCCGATATTTACAGTGTGTCGTTAGCTGCAAGTCACTAGCATTTTAGTATTAGAATCTGTTTTTCACCAAGAAGCGCCATTCCCAGCTATTCACCTCTGCGCCAGTGGTAAACGGAACACTGAAATCAATATGGGCAACGTTGCCATAACTTGATTTAGACGAGTAGATCCTCGCACCAATCCCGACGCTTCCAATAACGCCAGGGATCTCGTTGTTGCCATCATTGCCCCCCGTTGCTTGACCCACATCGGTAAAGGCTGCCCAGCCCAGCTCTGCTAATTGATAGAGATTAATATTGGGGTAATTACGGACTTCAGCCGTAAATGCCCATTGATTGTCACCATATTGATAGTCGTTAGGGTAACCACGGATCCCAGTGTCATCACCGAGTGCGAAGGGCCTATCAATATAATTGTTTTGCGAAGTGCTGAGCCTGAGTTTGGAATAAGCGGTCCACTTAGGGGTGATATGGTAGAAGTACTCAGCGGCAACATTCACCTTGTAATAGTCTTTTTGAGTGGTGGCAAACACACCTTCGCCATCCATTTCTAGCAGCAGTAAGTGATCTTTAGCTTGGAAACCACGGCTAGACTGCCAATTGATGTGATAACCAACAGGGGAGTCATCGTTGAGATCGCGGGTTTCAAGTCCTAATTTGACATAGTGTTGCCAACCTAAATTAAAGTCTTCGTTATAGTTAATGAGGTGGACGTTGTTGAGGACTTTAAAGTCATCTTGTAGATATTGATAGGCTACCCAAGGGTAGAGAAAATCACGATCTTGAGGTAGTTCTGATGCTGGATACTCCTCTATATTATCAAACTCATGCTTATCTTGAGTGAGTCCAGTTATGATGCGGGAAAGCTCATCACTGCTGCGATTTAATAGCCAGCCGTAACGGGCACTATTGTAGGTAACAGCATGCTCAAATTCATTAAACTCCTGGCCGTTTTGTTTCAGGGTATCGACTCGGAGATCATCTAAATATTCAGCCGAGTACATATTGCTGCCATCAAGTGTGTAGAAAGGTTTCTTAAAGTATAGATGGGTCGCTTGACCATCACTGTTATCGTAAAAGTCAGCCGCTATGGTGGCATGTTCGATAAAGTTGAGGGGGGCTTCAATCGCAAATTTGTAACCAGTACGATCGGCATTAGACTGGTACTTGAAGCGCGTTCGGATCCCTAAACCCAGTAAATTATCCTCTTTAATACCGATAGAAAACTTACTCTCACCACCGCTGCGGCCGAGACTCACCGTGGGTAATAACGACCAATTGTCCCACGTTTCAACCAGAATGTTTTCACCACCATCATCGATGACATCAGCATCTGGCGCGGGCTCAGCAAACTGAATGTCGGCATCACGAATATAGGGCTCTGCGCGTAATATTCGTTGCACTTCATCGAGGTCTTTTTGGCTTACACTTTCATTTTCTTTAAAGCTGAGTTTGTCGCGAATGACGTAGTCGCGAGTATTGATATGTAGGTAGTTGGCCCAGCGGTGAATAAAGAAAGTGTCGGGGTCAGACAGATCAAAGATGTCATTGCTTTTAACGACAATACTGTTGATATGCTTCTTTTGTTCATAGTCTTGAGGTTTAGCGTCTGCTTTTTTTGTCGTTATCTCTTCAGCACCAACCGCACTGGTCAGTGCGTAAGTTAATAAGGCTAACGTCGAACAGCTAAATCGAGTCATAGGCTAGAGGAGTCCTAATGAGATAACGATGATTACAAATACATTACATAGCTATAACACATGGAACAGGCAGGTTAGTCAAGCATAAGATGATGGCTTTACATGAGGATAGACGAATATAACGCAGAGGATGCGAGCGCGCTGATGCGCCCGCATGTGTTAATTTGTAACTCGTAAACAGTTATAAGGTGCGACGGGGTGGTACGGCGACATTGGCAAAGATTAATCCAGCAACAATAGACATGAAAATAAGAAATACCTGCGTGCCAAGGTGCGATTGATTAAACATGGTCTCACCTAAAATTAAGGTATTAAGACCAATATAGGTTTTGCTGCCCGGCACTAAGATGACGATACCTTGTAATAGCGCAATCGTTGCGGGTGCTTTCATCCAGCGAGCATAGAGATTTGAGTATATGCCTACCGCTAATGCACCAAAGAAAATACCAATAGAGTCACCAAAGTAAATGCCGCCGAGCATGGCTGAGAAAAAGGCGACAATCCCCGCAAGAACCCCCCAAGGAGAGTCTTTCATGCGCGCTTTAAAGATAATCACGAGTGCCATAGAAAGAATCGGTACAGCAGACCAAACGGCCCATTTAGGCAGTGATTCAGGCGGTACATAGGTGGTTTCACCAAACAGTGCTTTACCTATTGTTAAGCCAAGAATAACCCCGAAATAGAGCTTAAATAGCAGCATGAATGCATCCATCACCCTTGCTGTACCTGAGATGAGATCTCGTGCGGCTAACTCCGCTAACCCGAGTGTTAATGCCAAACCTGGAATAAAGATGATGATGCCTGAGAGTATGACCACTGGAATGTTCATACTGGGATCAAACTTAGCAATACCGCATGCGGCAATTGCGCACAAAATCGCGGCTAAGGGTTCAAGCATCTCAGCCATACGTTTAGAGCGTTCAGCGCGATAGACCAAGCCGTAAACCATAAGGCCTAATATACCTGACCAAAAAACATCGTTCCAACTGGTGCCCATTAACATGGCAAAGGCACCGGCTGAGCTGCCAAAAGCCAATAGTGTTAAGGCTGTACCGTAAGGGTTAGGCTTGTTGGATATCTCTTCTAAGCGCTCAAGTGATTCGGTTAATGTGCGTTTGCCAGACATTAGCTCTTCAACGAGTTCGTCGGTTCGCGCTAATGAGCCTAAATCGAGTTCACCTGGGTTAACCCGTGCCACGTGATTATATTCTTGATCTTCATCGTGCTGCAGCACGAATGTCATTGCTGTTGGCGACACCAAGAAATAACCCTCTATACCAAGCAGTTTTGACACTGCTTGCAGGTGTGTTTCAAGCCGGTAGGCGGGCGTACCAAACTTATGCAGTGCTTTACCGAGTCGAATGATAAAACGTCGCTTTTCTAGAAACTCTTGATTGTTCACAATGGCTATTCGCTATTTATGTCTTAATTGTAAGGCTTAATTATTATCAATAAACACGGTCTCATTGAGCTTATATATCGCTGCAATGCACCACTATTTATTGGCTGATTCTTGACGAGCGCATCTTACCTGATTTGCTCAAAAAAAGTTGCGATTTATTTACTTAATGTTCATAAATTGTAATGCTGTGTCGTTAATCATAATTACAAGTAGGATGTTCCATGCCACTCGCGATATCAGGTCTGTATATTAGCCTTACTGCATTACTCGTTATAGCGTTAGCCTATCGAGTCATAAAAATAAGAAAAACACATAAAATTGGCATTGGTACTGCTGGTAACGAGCCACTGAGTCTTGCTTGTCGGGTGCATGAAAATTTACTCGAGAACGCACCGATAGCGATGTTGTTATTTGTGGTTGCCGAAAGTAACGGTACTAGCGCCGCGGTATTGCATATTTTTGGTACGCTTTGGATTGTGTCACGCTTGATGCATGCCATCGGTTTAACCCAAGGCAAGGGGGGTTATCACTTTGGCCGCTTCTGGGGAGTACTGATGACATGGGCAGTTTTAGTGGGCTTAGTGGTGGTGAATCTTGTTGCATTTGTAGCGAGTCTTTAACCCTGCAGATAGCGTTCAGCAGGGGGTAGATATTGACTATCTATAAGGTGACAAGTCCCGCCTAGCAATACCCACAGCCAATTAAAGGGCATATAGACTATACTAAAAAAAGCATCGTATTGATGCTTTTTTAGTCACACCTGCGGCGCGGAGCCTGTTATACTCCGCGTCCCCGATGTGAGCTAGAATCGGGGCGTTTAACCCGTATTTTTTGTTTCTAAGTTAGGCTGTCTAATCCATGCAAGTAGAATCCACATTATTTACTCATTCCAAGTATCGCCCTGAGCTTACTCGCCCGGCGCCGTTTTTACCTATGTCCCGCAAAGAGATGGACAAGTTAGGTTGGGATAGCTGCGATATTATTATTGTTACCGGTGATGCGTATGTGGATCACCCAAGCTTTGGTATGGCTGTTATTGGCCGCATGCTCGAAGCCCAAGGCTTTAGAGTCGGGATCATCTCGCAGCCAGATTGGTCTAACAAAAATGAATTCATGAAGTTAGGTAAACCTAATCTTTATTTTGGCATTACTGCGGGCAACATGGATTCGATGATCAACCGTTACACCGCTGAGCGTCGTATGCGTCATGACGATGCCTACACCGCGGGCAACTTAGGGGGTAAACGTCCTGATCGCGCCGTGACTGTTTATGCCCAACGTTGTAAAGAAGCCTTCAAGCAAGTGCCTGTCGTGATTGGCGGTATTGAGGCGAGTCTACGCCGAATAGCACATTACGATTACTGGTCAGACAAAGTGCGTCGCAGTGTCATCTTAGACGCCAAAGCTGACATCTTAGTTTACGGTAATGCTGAGCGCCCGCTGGTGGAGTTGTCGCACCGTTTAGCCAGTGGCGAGCCTATCGGTCAGCTACATGATATTCGCGGTACAACCGTGATCCGTAAAGAGCCACTGCCTGAGTGGAAGGGGATGGATTCGCGCAAGCTCGATCAGCTACATAAAATTGAGCCAATCCCGAATCCTTATGGTGCCGATGACGTGGGTTGCAAAAATCTCTCAGGCCCAACGGATGAGAAGATATTTGATAACGACGCCCCTAAAGCCATTAGTGTGCAACCTGCCAGACCTAAGCCTTGGGAAAAGACCTATGTGTTACTGCCAAGCTTTGAAAAGGTTTCAGAAGACAAATTTCTATATGCCCACGCTTCGCGTATTTTGCATCAAGAGCAAAACCCAGGTTGTGCTCGAGCGCTGTTTCAAAAACATGCTGAGCGTGCTATTTGGGTCAATCCACCGGCATGGCCACTGAATACTGACGAGATGGATGGCGTATTCGATTTAGCCTATAAACGTGTGCCGCATCCATCGTATGGCAAAGATATCATTCCTGCCTACGACATGATTAAGACTTCAATCAATATCATGCGTGGTTGTTTTGGCGGTTGTTCTTTCTGCTCTATTACCGAGCACGAAGGCCGTATTATCCAAAGTCGTTCACAAGAGTCTATTGTGAAAGAGATAAAAGATATTCAACAGAAAGTGCCTGGCTTTACTGGGGTCATCTCCGATCTTGGTGGCCCAACGGCTAACATGTATCGCTTAGGCTGCTCTAGTGTAAAAGCTGAGAGTACTTGCCGCCGTCTATCCTGTGTATTCCCCGCTATTTGTGGCCATTTAGATACTGATCATCAAGCAACCATCGATCTGTACCGTGCTGCGCGCGATGTTCCTGGCATTAAAAAAGTATTGATCGCCTCGGGCGTTCGCTATGATCTTGCAAGTGAAGATCCCCGCTACGTTAAAGAGCTCGCAACCCATCACGTGGGTGGCTATCTTAAGATTGCGCCAGAGCATACTGAGGATGGACCGCTAAACAAGATGATGAAGCCCGGCATGGGTAGTTACGATAAATTTAAAGAGCTTTTTGATAAGTATTCGAAAGAGGCGGGTAAGAAACAGTACCTGATCCCATACTTTATCTCGGCGCATCCAGGCACGACCAACGAAGACATGGTTAACTTGGCATTGTGGCTAAAAGGTGAAAAATTCAAACTGGATCAAGTGCAGAACTTCTATCCATCACCGATGGCAAATGCCACCACGATTTATCATACCGGACTCAACTCGCTAAAGAATGTGAAGCATACGAGTGAAGAGGTGACGGTACCGAAAAAAGGTCGTCAACGTAAACTGCACAAAGCCTTGCTGCGCTACCATGATCCTTTAGGTTGGCCGATGATCCGTGAAGCTTTGATTGAAATGGGTAAAGAGAAGCTCATTGGTAACAGCCCATCATGCTTAGTGCCTGCTGAATCGCGTCAAGAGCGAGAAGCATTGCGCAGTAAAAAGAAGCTCGTCACTAAAGATGATGGAAAAGGTCAGAAAGCTTTCACCCGTTTTTCTGCCGATCAGTTTGATGATCGTAAGCAAGCAGATGGCAAGAAGGGCGGCACAGCAAAGAAAGCCGCTGGCAAGACTGGCGGTGCTAACAAGCCAGGGCAAGCGAAAACTGCCCAAACAAAAGCACAACCTGCTGGCCAGCGTCCGGTTAAGAAAAATGTCTGGGGCACCACGCCAAAGCATCAAAGGTAATAATTGCGCGCTTTCACTGTGCTAGCTAAATAATAAAAAGGGAATATCATTGGATATTCCCTTTCTATTGGAGTGAACAATGGCTGACAATCCAGATGACATCACCACTGATTATAGTGACGAAAGCTTTTGGCAAAAAGTAAAAAAGTTTGCTCAAAAAGCGGGTAGAGAGGTGATCGATAAGGCGTTATGCCTTTATTATGCTGCGCAGCGTCCCGATACTCCTAAATGGGCTAAAACCATTATTTTTGGTGCACTGGCTTACTTTATCGCCCCCTTTGATGCGATACCTGATTTAACGCCCGTTGTTGGTTTTTCAGATGATTTAGGCGCACTTGCTGCGGCTTTGGCCATGGTGTCGATGTATGTCGATGACAAGGTCAAAACCCAAGCGGCAGAAAAATCAGCCGCTTGGTTTGATTAAAGTTGATCCATAAACAGAACCAATGAAGTGGTGAGTGACGAGTAGAAGCAGATACTTATGCTCAATAGTATCCATAAGCACAGTGTTGCGTGATCTTACTGCTACCACTCATTAATACCCCTATCAGGCGTTGGTCATTGAACGGGTGGCTGATTCTATACGATCCCTTACCTGACGTGATTTATCGCTGTTAAATATCTCCAGCAATGTAGCTGCATCCGCTTGCTTAGCGAGAATATCGACTAAGGCAGCGCGATTATTCACATGGAGGTAGGGCAGTATCGACTTGAGCTCTCCTTTACGGGCCAGCGCGGCGAGGTGCTCTCCCATACAGTTGCGATAGTTTTTAATGGCAAACAGCACAATTAGTTCACGCTTAACATCATGGCTCATTAGCCAGTCCATCAGCTTGTTATAGGCGTGTTCTTCATAGTCATCGTGAGCCAAATTTAATCGGGTTTCGAGGTCAATATTACCGTCTTGCACCCGCTTATCCATATCGCCTTCGACCAAGAGCTCCATGATCACCTTGTAAGCACGATAGCTGTGGTTAGCCAGCAGTAACAGCAGTCGTTCACTGCGCTGAGTATCGATGCGCCACAGGAACTGACCTAGGCTGTAAGTTCGATATTCATCCAAATCGACGATAGTAGCCTCAAGCATATAAGCATTAAACAGCGGGGCCATAACCTCATAGCGGGTGTCTCCCTGAAGGTAGGACCATAGTGTTTCTTCGATGAGATGTTGACGCCCCGTTTGGCTTGGCAGCTTATGCACGGCATCGATCACCACACTTGCATCAACATTGCTATCTAAGACAAGCACCTCCCCACGGACGTGGAGCTGTTCACGCCCGGCAATGTCTTTATCACCAACCAATAGCAGCAATTCATCGCCGACACGTTGGGCTATCGTGACGCCGATCCAACTCATCCCGTCGCGATGACGAGTCTGGCTTATATCAGCTTCGGGGTGCATCCGCAGCGGGAGTCTCAACTTTTTAGGGAGATCGTCCGGATCGGACATAAAGCCGAAGAAGAGTGTCGATGAGCTAAATTGGTGCGCTATGACTGTCTCCCATGACTGATTATTCAACGCTATAAATTGATGCAAGCATTGTCTAAAATCATAGTCTAATGCGAACGGAAGCTGTGGAAAGCGCAGCGCAACATCCTGATGAAACTCCAGCTTATGCGTCTGATAGGTATAGTCTAATCCCCGCAGTAAGGCTTGTGCTTGGCGTTTATGAGTCGCGCCAATCATGCTGCTCTGTTCATGACTGGACGGTATGTTTGACCCCATAAGCTCGACTAAGGCAAGGTACTCTTTTTTGCGAAATTGGCTGTCAATGGACTGTTCAACCTCAAACGCCAGAGTATAGTCTTGGGATATACCATGACGATTAAGCATCTCGTAGAAGTTTATCTCATCGAGCTGATTGCCAAACTCTAACTTGTAATTGTGATGACTATAGAGGCGACTGATATGGCGGATCATTTTTGTCGGCGCCATGGTGATCAGTAACTGCCATAGCCGCTCGGCGATTTTAGCCTCAGGTATTGCAACCTGTTTAAGCCAGAAACAGATAAGAGCCACCCGTTGATAGTCATCGTCGTGGTCGCTAAAGAAGTGATAGCCAATCTGCTTTTCGCTGATTTTTGGGAAGTAAAGATCGGACTGGCGACAGACTTCGTCTCTGTGCAGATGCTTGTCAAATAATGCGATGATCGCTTGCTGGCTAAGTTCGGCATCATCTTCAGTGAAAAAGTTTTTGACCTGCTCAAGCTCAGTGTTGTTAAAACCATTTTCTTTGGAATGACCTTGACCTTGGATATGAGCTCGCTCGAGTAGCAATGCTAAGGCTCGCTCGAATATCTCACTTAAGCCTGCTTGTAACTCGGCGGTGTAGGTGTCATTAATCTGGTTATTAGTATCTTTCAGCAGCAGGTAAGCTTTGAGTGCATCAGTGCCCAGATCATCTTCATCCCATTGGCTCGTATCACAGCAAATACGCTGACGGAATAGATTATCAGCCTCCTCCAGCATGGTACGCGTGATGGGGTCATCGAGATCGGAAAAGCAACCAATTAGCTGTTCGAGTTTACGTTTATCATGCTTGCTGAGCTCGCCTTTCGGGGTGCTGGGAGCGGGGTCAAAGCGGGCATAGTAAGCCTCGGTGGTCATAATAGCCTGATAGTCTCCTTCACCAGTGAGCATTTCACACAGTTCGGCAGATAAGGTTTGTTGAGCTAATAAACGATAAAAAATATCGAGGAGTCTCAGCATGATGTGCGCTGATTGGACATGGCTGATACTGTTTTCACCGGCGACGACGAAGGCTTTAGAGAGAGTGCCATGTTCGAACTCGACGTCGACAAAGCTGTCTTCCTCTGCGAGCAGGTCATTGGCGGGGTAAGCAAACACCCGATGTATGTTCTCCCGCAGGTTATCAAGGCCGTCTGTATCCCAGCAGGCATTATCCATCGCAAAGTACAGCGTTGGGGCATGGGCTTTACAATGCGCCCAAATATCGAAGGGCTTAAGGGTATCGAGCACACTTGGATTTTCGTTAACGATCACATATTTCAGTAGGGCTTCATTATTGTCCAGTGTCGCGATAAAATCGGTCAGCATACGAATGCCACCCTGCTCGGCTTCCAGCGCTTCCTGACGTGCTTCGTCTAAGCGCTCATCCTCCCGTTTTTTAAAGACACTCTGGGCATAGCTCATGAGTGGCTCATCAAGCTCATTTTTTAGTTGTCGTTGTAAGTCCATCGCCTCATTTTCGAGAGTGCCATGGATAAAGTGACGCCCGAGTTGCAGCTCTATTTCTTCTTCCTGCTCCCAGCCGCAGAATTCGGGGAACAAACTCTTATAAATCGCCAATACTGGACTTTGGCTGTTCAGATCATCACTTTCGCTGTAAGCAAGCATAGGCTGAGCTGTAAAACGCTGTTTGATCAACTCGATAAAGCGCTGGTAGTGCTGCGGGTTTTGCTGGAGATATACACCTAGTGGCTGATACTCGGGAGATGGTTCTTCCCAGTTACAACCGTAAAAGGCAAAACGGAAGGCGGCGTTATCACACCAAACAAATGCCTTCATCATGGCATCGCACCAGCCGTGACGCTTGATCAGGCTGAGCAACATATCCTCATAGCCATTGGCGTGTTCATCGTCCCAATAGGGGATAAAAAACTGTGCCAGATACACAGCGTCATCAGCATCTTTTATGGCCATCATATACAGAGCTTCGGCGCCGAATACGCGCATGTCATCGACCCACATTTCGCTGGTATCGTTCTCATAGCGTGCATAATCAACCATAGCTTGAGCGGTTCGGCGAAGCTGTGACTTAAGTGCGTCGTGTTCTAGTGCGATGGCGAACAGTAGGACCTCTGAGATATAGAGACTGCTCTGTTCACTCACCACATCATCTGAGTCATAGCCGGCGTCTGGCGTGAGATTGAGGGCCTGTAACGCTAATGTGGCATTGGCGGTGTCTGTCAGTTGAAGGTGAAGCCTTTGACCTGAGCTGATATCCATAAAAGTGATATCAAACTGACTGTCTTTAAAGGCCTGATGGCCTTCTAACAGCGACTGATACTCTGTTAATGCTTGCTCGATACTTATGATATTGGTGCGATTGAATTCGACAATTTGAGATTTCGGAAATGAGTCCATTTTAACGTCCTGTTAAATGAAGTAGTTGGCTAATTTATAAGAGGGAATACTTGATAATATCTAAAATAGTAGCTGATTACCTGATTAATAACAATAGGTTACATGTGTGGTGCTTGTTGGTTTTTTGTTGCCGAATTGTGTGGTGAGATAGCGTTGAATAATGAGCGTGGGAAGTCGTGACTAAACGACAGTTGTGGCAGCGTGTAGAACCGATTAAACAAGAGTCTTAATTTGCTAGGTAGCAATACTGAGGTGGTTTTAATCCAAAGAGGCTTCAATTTTTCAGCTTTTAGACTAGAAAAGCCGCTGTATCCAGCGGCATTGTTTGGTCATTATTTAAGTTTGAATTGACTCACTATTAGTTCGAGTTGATGGTTGGCTGTGGCGAGGTTGACGGTTTCATTACTGGTGGTTTCGCCGTTCATGGCCAGTTCACTTGCCATCTCGCAAATGGCAGACATGTTACGAGTAACTTCACTCGATACCGAACTTTGCTCTTCTGCGGCGGTGGCTATCTGAGTATTAAGATCATTAATTTGATTGACTGAGTCACCAATGGCATCTAGATCGCTGGCGACGATTTCGGTGGTTTCAGCTGTTTTTATACAGGTATTCTTGGTGGCATCCATGGAGGACATTGCCGCATTAGACGCTTCTCTGAGTTTATTGAGGGTTACTTCAATTTCAGCTGTGCTTGTTTGGGTTCTGGCGGCGAGTGCTCTGACTTCATCGGCAACAACCGCAAAACCGCGTCCTTGTTCGCCCGCTCGAGCCGCTTCTATGGCGGCATTAAGTGCTAATAGATTGGTTTGGTCGGCAATTTCACCTATCACCTTTAGTACCTGAGTGATGTTTATGGTGTCTTTATTGATTTGTTCAATATTGGTTGAGGTATTTTCGACTTCTTGCACGAGCTGAGCCACGGTGCTGGTTGCCTTGGCGACAATGGCCTTTGATTCCATGGTTTGATTCTTGGTGACTTGAGTGAAAGAGGCTGTTTCGGCGCCGTTTCTCGCGACATCGTTGGCAGTGGCGCTCATCTCTTCAACGGCGGCGACGATCTGTTCGGTCTCAGTGGTGTGTGCGCTTAAAATCGAGCGATTGGCGTCAGTTTCTGATTTTAAGCGTTCAACACTGCTGGCGATATGGGTTGATGATTGCAGTACCTCTAACATCATCGATTGCAGGCTTTCGATGAACAGGTTAATACCTTTTGAGATCTGGCCTAAATCATCCTCATTTTTAACGTCTAGACGTCGAGTCAAGTCACCATTACCCATAGACAGTTCGATGACCATCTCTTTGAGGGACAGAATGGGCTTATAGAGTACAAATAACACGCCGAGTAACACACTGATCGCCAGCGCTAGCATTATAGCGGAAGACAACATGGCGCGATAAAGTGCACTGTCGACAGCGGCATAGGCTACTGATTTATCAAGAGCAACAAACAAATACCACTTCTTACCATTGACTAAATTAATGGCTTTTGAAACCGCGAGCTTATCTATGCCATCTAGAGTGTATTCCTGCATGGTTTCATCATTCGACAATAATGTCTGCTGTACTTGCGCTAAGCCAAAGTCAGAAAAGCGGGTTCCTGTGGTCAGAGTCTGAGATTCTGATGCCAGTACTTTGCCTGTTTGGTCGGTAATTAGGGTGACTGCGCCCGGATAGTTAACGGCTTTGACGGTATCACTAAGGTAAGTGAGTTCTATGTCTCCAAGTACCACGCCATCCCCGAGATTTTTTAGAATAGAAATTACATCATGTCCGGTGCCGTCATCGACATAAATATCGGTGATATCAAGATTATTAGAAGACTTGCCTTGTTGATACCAAGGGCGAGTGCGGGGGTCATATTTTTCAGCTATTGCTTTGCCGTTGAGCCACTTGCTACTGGTCTCGGTTGAATAGGCGCTGCCATCGTCAAAACCAAAGTAGATCCGTGCAACCCCGCCTACATCGGTCGATAATCTTGCCGCATTAACATAGTTATCGCGATAACTGCCGCTGTGATAGTGCTTGGCTAAGGCGTCTATGGCATCGGCTTTTTCTTTAAACCAGCTTTCAATATTAGCTGACTCATATTTAACCACGTTAGTTAGTTTTTCATTGGTACTGGCAATGGTGCTTTGTTTGAGCTCGATGTAAGACAACCAGTTTGAGATCACAAGACAAAGTGTGACTAAAGTCACCATTGACGCGATGAGCGATTTTCTAAATCCTAGCAATTGTTTATCTCCACGATATGACGCGAATAAAAAGAGGCCGGGGAACGGCCTCTTTAGGTGGGATCTTACAGACGTGCGACTAAACTAAACTAGCCTTGCCAAGTTAGGTTGAAGTCGTATCTAAAGCCGATAGTCACGGCTTGGTCGTCTTCACGGTTGTCGTAGCTTTTATCAAGGTATTCTAAGTGAACACGCACGTTAGCGAGAGGGTTCCATTCCAAGGTGGTATTAAAGCCGTCATAGTCGGCTGAGGTGGTGTCATTAATACCGTCTTTAAATTGGAAGTAGCCGAGCTTAACTTTGTAGTCATCACTAATAGGATAGGCAAATGCGGTGTCTAAGGTACTGCCACTGCGATCTTTATTCATGCTGCCAGCATTATAGTTATACTGCTTATCTTGGTAACTAACAGCCATATACATGTCGTTACTGAAAGTATAAGCAACTACGCCACCGACTGTTTTGTCATCACCCTCTACGCCACTAGTATCGGCAGTATTTTGGGCGACATAACCTAAACCTATGTGCAGTTGATTAAGATCGTAACCCACACCCACGTTGATCATGTCGGTTGCATCTTCACCGCTATCACCATCAAACTGTGCACCTGCCATCCAAGTGAAGTCGCCAGTGACGAGTTGGTAAGTGACAAAGTTATCGACAAAGAATGGGCTTTCATGGTCATACGCGTAAGGGCTGTTACCGTGGTTAAAGATATCCACATACTCAGCAACGAGGGTGTATTGCGCAGGACGTTGCTTACCGATACCGACTTGGCCATAAGGAGAAGCAATAGCAGCATAAGCTTGGCGTGCTTTACCAAAATTACCTGAGTTGGCGATATCAACGCTCCATTCGCCTTGAGCTATCGCAGTCCAGCCATCAGCAAACTCAGTGCTGGCTTTAATACCGATACGAGACAGTGCATCACGTACATCCCAGGTTTTATCTTGGCCGTCATCTAAGTAACTTAATGTCGGACGAATTGAGCCATAAAGGCTGACTTGGCTATTTTCAAATTGTGAAGGTGCAGCATTTTTTTCTAGTTGGGCGATACGGGCTTCAAGCGAGGCGGTATCTTCTGCAGCGTAAACGTTAGCGCAGCATAAACTAACCGCAATCGCGACCAGTGACTTAAGTGTTTTCATCGGTGTATTTCCCTATATTTCGGCTGCAAAAATTCACCTTCTCTAGCGAGTAGAGTGGCAATGCAGCACGAATGAATGAGTGTTGGTTTGAAATGCTCATCAGCCTTTGTTAGCTGATGAGCAGGGTGAGTCCTTTAGTGAGCTGGTATTATTTCAGCTTCTTGAACCATAAGTTGTGATGTTGCTTAGCCCAGTTCTCGTCACAATAACCAGAAGTCATGTTAGACATGCCGCCTTCGGACATCACTGTCGCCATGAAGATGTGTACCACTGAGAAAGCGCTGATGATGATGGTTGAAACAATGTGCATTGCTAGCATCAAATTAGCGGTATTCTTAGTAACAGCAAAAGTTTCAGGGAACATCATTGTCAGACCCGAAATCACCATCAAGCCACCAAAGAGTGCAAACACCCAGAACCAAAGCTTTTCACCAGCGTTGGCAAAGCCTGCATCTGGATGATGTTTCTTACCGGTATTGAGGTAACCACCAAGTACGGCAAACCACTTAAGGTCATAGCTGGCTGGAATTTGCTTTGGTGCCCACATCAATATCATCAGGATGTAACCTAAGATGAAGGGAAACGCCATTAGCTCATGCAGGCCGCTAGAAAGACCGACCAGCGATGCCCAGCTAGAGGCATTCATGCTTGGCTCAAAGTAGTGTCGACCACCCGCTAAGACTAAACCCGTTAGCATAAGCAGGATGCAGGCAATCGCTCCCAGCCAATGCACACTGATGCTTAAGCCTGACCAGCGTTTGATCATCTTACCCGAGAAGCCTTTATCCAGACGCGAAATGCCGTTCACCATGATGAAGATGATAAACAAGGCGATGACGCCAAACAGGCTAGCAAAAACCAAAAATGCGATACTTTCTGTGGCTGCTAAGTAACCCAGAATAGTTTCGTCAGCATCTTCAGGTATTGATGCTGGCATCAATAACTCAGGTTGCGTCGGCATACCGCGTATTTCCGGGATGTCACCTGGTATAGCTTCTACTTGAATTTCTTGCCATTGCTGAGGCTGCAATGTCGCAACGTCAGCAGCCATGGCTGCTGTTGAGACAAACAGGCTCATGACAATAAAACTAAACAATCTTATTGCTCTGTTCATTCGTAACTCCTTTAGCGATGTTAGGTCGCCTATTGGGTACTTCCCGTCGAATATCTGAGGGGTATAGATTCAGGTATCGACGGACATTACCGTTTCACTCGGTACAAAATGGGTTAACTTATCGTGTATAAAGTCAACTCATCACTGCATTTGTTGGGTGATCAAAAGGTGCAGTTCAGTCGCAAACTCGCGCCAAAAAGCTTGCTGGGCATGGCTCTTTATCCCTTCACAGAAGGGCGTGATCCAAGTGCCAAGGTGCTTAGTGATAAACTCGTCGCCAATGGCTGTGAGTTCCTCGAAGGCGTCGATATTATTGGCTGCTTTCTGCTCACTCGCTAACGCGTGAACACAGTAGAGAAACTCCAGTTCGTTACCGATAAAGTCGGCAGGTTCATTGAATTTATCGTCAATGACCAAGCCAATCTCTTGATAAAACTCGGCAACTCTGACCGTTTCGTCTGTATTCATGACATGGTTGCCGCTGCGATAAACGCCCTCGTAGGGAGCAACCAACAGCTTATATGGCCCGATACACATGCGGTTGAAGTCAAACTCCAATTCCGATGAGTCATCGACAAATTTCTTTGCTTCTGTGAGCAAAGCGCTATCGGGACGATTCGCTTCGAGATATGCGATCATGCCGGTTAACGCCTCTGTCCCAGAGGGCGCGAAGATCATCGATTTATAGGCAAAATATGCTGTTGCCATCGGACCATATTGCATTGTCATTATGCGCGTTCCTTAATAATCACCATGTTTGGTTTCGTGATGCAATCGCCGTAACCGACACCTTCTTTACTGGCAGATGGTTTCTTTAACACTTCATCGATGTTACCGACTTGGATACATTCAACTGGACAGCCAGCAACGCAGGCGGGTGCCATGCCACGGTCTAGTAGTTCGACACACATGTTGCATTTGTCAGCCTTACCATCGTCTTCACGAATGTTGACCGCAGAGTATGGACAGGCGCTGACACATAGGCCACAACCAGTACATTTCTCACGATCTAGCACCACGATACCGTCATCTCTGACATGGTAGGCCTTAGTCGGGCAAACCATTAGGCAGGCAGGGTTTTCACAGTGCATGCAAGAGTGAGATAACCACACATCAATCGCGCCGTCTTCACGTTCTACTTCATAGCGGTCGACTTTGCGGAAACGATGGTTCTCTGGTAGTTCATTATGAATTTGGCAAGCCACGGTGCAGGCACCACAACCGACACAGTTCTCTTGTCTGAAGACAAAGCCCACTTTTTGATTAATAGACATCTTTTACTCCTTAGGCTTTTTCTAACGCGACATTAGTCGAATGGTAGGCTGAACAGCCGCCCATATCGGTTAACTTGTCGGTAGTGAGGTTGTTGGTACAACTAGCTCTGCCCTGAGGGTCCATACGGCGCCAGTTGTTCTTGGGCGCCATTACGGTGCCGCGGCCAACCTGACCTGAAACCTGTGCGGTGAAGAAAGCTTCGCCACGGTGGTTGCTGAGTCGGACTGTGTCGTTATTCTTAATGCCTAACGCTTTAGCGTCTTCGGTATTAATCTTGGCAAAATACGCCGGGAAGTTACGAATATACTTCACGTTATAGAAGGCGCTGTTTGCACGTTGAGGGATCGCAGGAGATAACATGCGGAATGGCAAGTTCTTCTCTTCAGGGATCATCTCATCTTCAGGCAAACCGAAGTCAATCACTGGGTGGTAGCCGGCATCAATCATCATCTGAGAATGGAATTCAATCTTGCCACTGTCAGTCTTATACTTGCCGTCACCAAAATAGGGACGTTGCTCGTAGACTGTGACAAACTTCTCTTTGATGATCTGTTCGTAGGTGATGTTGTTGTGTTTGAACGCAGGTTCTTCAGTGTCTAAGAAGTCACGCAGAATTTGTTCATAATCGACGCGCATCTCTGGATGGTGATCCAGTCCCATATGAGCGGCTAACTCTTTGAAGAAGACCCAGTTATCTTTAGATTCACCTAAAGGCTCAATCACTTTCTCAGAAGTTTGCATGTGGTAACAGTTGTAATCAGTACCCATATCTGGGAACTCGAACTGCGTGGTTGATGGCACAATAATATCGGCAAGTTCTGCAGTATCAGTCATCAAGAAATCATGGACGACTAAGAACAGATCATCACGCATAACACCGCGGCGACAGGCATTGGAATCTGGCGCTACTGAAACGAAGTTACCATTGTAGTTAATCACAGCTTTAATAGGCTTGATGGGTTTGCCATAGCCAGTCGGATTAGTCGGGTGAAGCGCCTTGGCGATTTCCGTCATGTTGACATGGCCTACCGTGTCACCATGGGGATGGATATGATCCGCACGACCCTTAGAGTAGTTCAGGCTGTCATCGGCTTGGGTGTTATCGTAAACAAAACCATTACCAATCTTACCGAATTGACCCGCAACAGCGTGCATCATCGCGATAGCGCGAGACATACGAGCGCCGTTGTAGTTACGCTGCATACCGTAACCTAGACGTAATACCGATAGCTCAGACTCACCGTAGACCTTGGCAAACTTGAACATCTTCTCTCTTGGTACACCGGTAACCTTCTCTATTTCGTCGTAACTCATTTCGTCGAGACGTTTTAGCAGGTCTTGGTAACCCAGAGTATTAGCTTCGATAAACTTAAGATCGGCTAAGTTATTTTCGATCAAGTATTTCATGATACCGGCAGCAAGATGGGTATCGGTACTTGGCTTTGGTTGTAGCCAGATATCAGCTTGTGACGCAATCGGCGTACGCATCGGGTTCACAACTAACAGCTTGGCACCCTTATCGCGTGCCTGGTTGATGAACTTAATACCGTGAACGTTGGTTGCCGTCTCGTTCTGACCCCAAGAGATATAACAGTTGGTGTAGATGTTGTCGTATGGATCTGGACCTTGGTAAGTACCTGTCACAGATTTAAGACCTTCATAGGCGGCAAATACACACACCTTACGGTCGAGCTTACGTGCACCAACGGCATTGAAGAAGCGGCTTGGTCCGCCGTATTTACCGATAACGCCTTCGTGACCAGAGTAGCTGTATGGCAGGATCGAATCCGAACCGTGCTCTTTAATAATTGTCTTCAGGCGAGAGCTAATTTTTTCATAGGCTTCATCCCATGAAATACGACGCCACTTGCCTTCGCCCTTTTCACCCGCACGTTCCATTGGGTGTAAGATACGGTCGGCAGCGTAAGTGTACTGCACATAGGCATGGCCCTTTACACAAGGTGAGGTGCCCATTTTCTTCATCTCTGAAGCACCTTCGACATAGGTAAAACGGCCATTTTGTACGGTACATTTAAGTAAGCAACGGTCAGCACAGTTACGTTGGCAAGTGTGATATTTGATCTCACCTTCGCGCTTGAGTAATTTGTCTGGTGCGCCGCCACGTTGTTCCGTAGCGCTGGCAATGCCGGGCATCAAGCCTGACAGAGAGCCTACAACGGAGCTGGCTCCGACTCCCTGCAGGAAGGTGCGTCTGTTAATCTTCATATGTGTTCCCCATCTTGATAGTGTTTATTCACTACTTATATTTTTTGCGTTGACGACATTAATATTACTGTGAGTAGTTTAACTTCAGGCGTAGTTAGTACTTACTCTTTTTTGAACGGTTTAGTTCTGGTGTTACTCCTTTAACGGTCAAATCAGGCCTCTCATCGGCACTGGTTTTGACTTCTCCTATGAATATGTCACTAGGCTTCACTTGCTAAACGCCACTCTCTTTCTAGCCCACAAATTAATTTAGATTTTACCCAACTGAATGCGGCCGAATGATTGGTATTGCCAAATAGTACATAGTTGCCAATTTCACGATTTTCACGGCGACGTATTCGACATTTTTGTGCCAGATCTTCAGGCAATTTGACATAGTCAATGCCGGGTAACATATTGACGAATTGACGCGTAAATTGGTTACAGCTCAGCGTGATGGCATTGGTTTCACTTAGCAGTCGCATTGCGGAGGCTAGACTGTCGGTATAGCCCTCGACCTCCATGCATAAGTCTTGTTCACGGCATAAATTAACTAACAGCGGGCAAACAAGGTCGTCGTAATTATCAATCTCTAAACAGGAATAACGAGAGAGGTTTTCAAGCGTGAGCGGCTGATTGAAAATGGGGTGCGCACGTTTAGCTAAAATATAGAGGCTGTCAGTTTCTGAAAACATTTCGTAGTTGAGGTTTTTGCCATTAAACCCTTCGTATACGACCACAAAATCCATATCGCCATTGGCAAGTTCTGTAGAGCAGTCGTGGGTTAATACTCTGACATCAAACCTTAAGTTAGGTGCTTCTTTCAAAATGTCGTCGCGAACCACTTTTTGTACTGCATAGACAAACTCATCGTAGGCATGAATAACAAACTGCCCACCTGACTCTGCTGGGGTGAATACTGAATGTTGCATCTCTATTTTTTGGTACTGTTCAACCAGGCTTTTTGCCATTGGGATAAGTTGATGAGTTTTCTCGGTAGCCACAAAGCCAGAGCAGCGTCTTATAAAAAGAGAGTCTTTAAAGATATCTCTCAATATTTTCAAGGTTCTACTCACACCAGAAGCCGTCATGCCCAATTCATTTGCGGCTTGATGGCTTTGTCCATGTTCATATATAGCAATAAACACTTTTAATTGATTATAATTTAGTTGGTCTATTTTGTTCATGGAAATTCACTGGCTGAATTAATTGATTGGTATCATCTATATAATAGTTGTGATGTTCAGTGTTATAAGTCACATTTTTAAAAAGCTTGTTTTTATATTTTTGATATAGCTCTCGTGTTTTACATATTAACATTCGCAAATGTCGAATAGTGATATTTGCTCTGGACATCTCTATAGATGTGGTTTCTATGCCTTATACAGATTAAGTTGTACTTTGGTACTAAATAGTCTTGATGCTGATTATTATTTAAATTGTTATTTATTAATTACTTATGATGCCGATGCCTTTGGGTCACTTTAATGGGAAATCAAAGTGAGACATACCGCCAAGTATGTTTTTGCACTCTATAAATCATATCGAAAAATCATCTATCGATTTAATTTCACAAAAATAATAATTATTTTTCTATTGTGACCTTTATTTGATATTTGCAGCTTTAATTATTCCTTTGTATATATGTTTACATGTTTGAGTGTATTTTATATATAGAGTTTTTATAAGTGGTTTCAGTAATTATTTATTGAATCCATAATAAGGAATAATTATGTTGGATAGACGCTCCATATTAAAAATGGCCGCTGGTGGTGCAATGTTAACGCTCATCCCAAGCGTTCAACTTCAAGCTAAAACCCCAGGTAAAAGATTGGCTATGGTGTTTGATGTTCGCCGTTGCACAGGGTGTCTATCTTGTACTGTGTCCTGTGCAATGGAAAACCAAACCGATACTGGCCGTTGTCGAACTCGTGTCAACCAAGCAGCAATTGAGCTGGACGGTGGCTTTGCGACTTTGGCGGTACCCAATCAATGTAATCAGTGTGATAACCCACCCTGCGTTGATGTTTGCCCAGTAGAAGCAACCTACAAACGTAAAGAGGATGGCATTGTGGTCATTGACCATGATGAGTGTATCCATTGCCAGTTATGTGTCGATGCTTGCCCATATGGGGCAAGACGCAAAGATGAAACGTTAGAATCACCTCCCGAGAAGTGTAACTTCTGTATTCATCGAGTCTCAGCAGGTTTACTACCTGCATGTGTTGAAACCTGCATTGGTGAAGCGCGTAATTTTGGCGACCTCAATGACCCGAACAGTAAAGTGTCGCAACTGGTTCGCGATAACTCGGTTTACGCCATGCTGGCGGGTGAGGGAACTAAGCCAAATATTTTCTATATTGGTTTACCTGAACAACCGAAAGACAAGCAGATCTTGTCACTTAATTTCCTTGAATGGCAACGCTAGGAGCGGGTAATGGACAGACGTAAATTTTTAACGCAAGCGGGCGCTGTTTCTGTGGCTGCTGCTACAGTGGGTTGTGGCAAGATGGCTCAACCTACAGATTCTGAACGCAGCCAAGATGTCAGTCGTTTTGGTCATCCGATCCCAGCAGAGTGCCAGCAAGATGCTAATGGGCAATGGCAACTCACTAAAGGTGTACGTACAGCATATTCTAGGTGTTTCAGTTGTTATAACATTTGTGGTCTTCGAGTGCGTATTGACGAAGCCAGTGACAAAGTGCTCAAAGTCGGTGGTAATCCATACTGTGAGAATAACTCTGGTTCTCCATTGCCGATAGCGATGGCTGTTAAGCAAAGTTATATTGCTTTAGCGGGTGAGGCTGGACTCGAAAACCGTGCCACTACCTGTGCTAAAGGAGCCAGTTGTGCCGACTCTGTTGATGACGAACGCCGTGTCACTGATGTGCTTAAGCGTGATGGTCAACGGGGTGAAGGTAAGTGGGTCACCATTAGTTATGAGCAAGCATTAAAAGAAATTTTAGAAGGCGGCGATCTCTTTGGTGAAGGCCATGTCGAAGGTTTACGCAGTTTACGTCAACTCGACAAACCGGTTAAGCCTGGTTTCCCTGAGTTTGGCAGTGCGGCGAACCACCTGTTTGCCACCTACTGCGCCGAAGATACCTTACGCGGCAGCTTCTACGCTCGCTTTATGCAACAGTCTTGGGGTACGAGTAACTTAGGCACTAAGCATGCTTACTGCGGTGCAGCTCAAGCGACGGGTTATAGCTTAGGCATGGCTTCAGGCTTTGAAGAGTGGCTCAATGATGTTGATTGGGATAATGTCGAATATGGCTTGTTTATGGGCACCAGCCCTGGTTCTTCAGGTGCAAGCCTTAACCGCGTCGGTCGTGGACTTGCTGATAGTCGAGTCGATCGAAAGTTCAAATATGTGTGTGTTGATCCACTGCTCAGAACCACAGTAGCAGCCGATACCAATGCAACATGGTTAGCGGTTAAACCTGGACAAGATGCAGCGTTCTCTTTTGGTGTGATTCGTACCATGCTAGAAGAGGGTTGGTTTAATAAAACCCACCTTGAAGGCGCCAGCGAGAAAGCGGCTAAAGCTGCAGGCGAGCTTAACTTTACCAATGCGGGTCACTTAGTCATTGTAGATGCGAAGCACCCCGATTACCGCCGTTTTGCAAAGGCAAAAGACTTTGGTTTAGGTGGAGACGAAGCGCTGATTATTAATGCCGATACGCAAGAGTTCGTGTCTGTTGAATCAGGTGACAAGGCTGAGCTCTTTGTCAGTAAAACCGTTAAAGACAAATCGGGTCGTCGGGTTAAATTAGCGTCCTCGTTGTATTTGTTAAGAGAAGAAACACAACGTACCAGCATGAAAGAGTACGCCGCTAAGTCGGGTATTGCGATTGAAGATATGCGCCAAGTGGCAAAAGATTTAGGTCGTTACGGTCGTAAAGCCTGTGTTGCTGGTAATGGTGGCACAAATTCGTCTGACGGTTTCGTTATGGGCTGGATCTGGGCAACATTAAATACCCTAGTGGGCAGTCATGACGCTAAGGGTGGTGCTATTTACGGTAACGGGCCGATTGGTGGAATGGAAGGTCGCTATGATTTAGCCAATATCGACAATGGCGTGAGCTTGGACGGGGTGGTTAATGCCTGTCGTGATGGTGCTTATGAGTCATCGACTGAATATAAACAAAAACTCGCTAAAGGTGAAAACCCATACCCTGCTAGCACGCCGTGGCATGAGGTTCTGCCGGCAATGAATGCAGCAGAGCAGTGGACGAGTCATGCCAATAACGACCCGTATCAAGCTAAGGTCTTGTTTAACTGGCGTAATAACTTTCTTTATAGCGCAGCCTCTATTAGCCAAGAAGTGGTTGCAAGTATTGCTGACCCTAAACGTTTACCGTTAATTATTGGCATTGATTGCCACATGAATGAGACGAATCGTTACGCTGATTATTTTATTCCTGATCGCTCAATGCTAGAAGAGTATGCCGCAGACCGTATGTGGGGTTCGCATATGTTGGGCGTGGTTGCAGCAGCGCCATTAGTGACACCAAGAACCGTTAAAAACGAAGCGGGTCAACATGTTTGTATGGAGCAGTTGTTAGTCGATATCGCACTCAATATGGCGCTTCCCGGCTTTGGTAAAGGCGCGATTGATCATGAGGATGGCAGCAAGGCTGACTTGCTTTGTTTTGAAGATTGGCACGCTAAATATCTGGCAAATGTGGCATCACAATGCGAAAACTTGCCGACGGTTACGGCTGAAGATAGGCAATGGGCTGGACTTGATTATGCAATGAAGCCGTTGACGCCAAGACTCAACCCTAACGAGGCTAGTGAAGTTGAAGCACTGCTATCTCGTGGTGGCTACTATGTGGCAGATGAACGCTATGAAGGTGAGTTTGTGAAGGGTGCAGGGGCAAAATGTCTGCAGATCTACCATGAAGCGGTTGCACAGCTACGTCATGCCTATTCTGGTGAGCATTACCCAGGCACGATTACCTATCATCAGCATCGATTCTGGAATGGCGATAGCTGGGAAAGTCACTGGCCAGAAGCTGACTATCCATTGCTGTTTTCAAGTTACAAAGCAACGGTGAGATCAAATTATGCAGTTGCCTACAAACGTATTGCTGAGATCAGCCCGACTAACTTTGTCTATATGCATGAAGAGACGGCAAAAGCCCAAAACTTAACCGACGGTGACACAGTGAGATTAGTGACCGCCAATGGCAAGCCTGCCGAGGGTTTATTGCAAACAGACTTTGGCGTGGCAAGAGGGGCGGTATGTGTGTCTCATGGCTTTGGTCATTCAAAGGGCTTTGGTGGTGACGATCGAGTGATTAATGGTAAAAAGTTGGCGGGCTTAAAAGAGCGTGCTGGCGGTGTCGCGATTAATCAAATGATCCCGTCCGATCCAACGCGTAAACAAAATGCCAGTATGCTCAATGATTATTGGACCGGTGCTAACTGCCGACACGGTATTCCAATTCGCGTTGAGAAAGCTTAATTACGATTGAACCGTGGATCCCTCTCACATCTGGAGGGGAGGGATCTATTGAGCATTGTAATACTTGCTAGTGTTTAAGCAGGTGATCTCAGGTTCAGATCCAACGCGCAAACAAAGTGCCAGTATGCTCAATGATTATTGGACTGGAACCAACTGTCGTCATGGCATTCCAATCTGAGTAGAGAAAGTTTAAATACTATTGAAGACAAACTCCCCCGCAGATTAACTTCGGGGGCGTTTTTAAATCGTTATACAGATTAGCGTCTAAATTAGATGTTTCCGGCGATAAATTTACACCTCAAACAAGCGTAACTCATTTCATCCTGCAACATTTCCCCCTCAGTATTCTTTTTGGCTGAGGGGCTTTTCGCTGCTTAAGCTAAAATTTATCTCTTTATGGTAGTGTTGGTCGCAAATCATTGGAGATAATAATGAAAATAACAAAATACTCACAGATTGGCCTTTTGACGGCTGCGACTTTTGCCTTGCCTGCGATGGCAGTAACCACAGAGCAAACAGCTTTTTTTGATAGCATCGCAGCGCATTGTGGTAAAGCTTTTGAAGGGACGGTTACAGCGGGTAATACTGCCGATTCAGCCTTTAGCGGTAAGAAACTGATTATGCATGTACGCGAATGCAGTGACACTGAACTTAAAGTACCGTTTCACGTTGGTGATGATCACTCTCGCACTTGGGTGATCACTAAAACCTCATATGGTTTGCATTTAGCCCATGATCATCGCCATAAAGATGGTAGCGAAGACAAGGTGACTATGTATGGTGGCATGACAGCTGGTATGGGCAGTGCGACTGAGCAGTCCTTTCCTGTCGATGCCTATTCAATTAACAATTTTAGAGACAACGGACTGGATGTATCCATTACCAATGTTTGGCATATGTACACCAAGCCAACAGAATTCACCTATCGTTTGACTCGTGATGAGAGAGATTTCAGAGTCGACTTTGATCTTACTAAGCCAGTTGCACTACCGCCAGCACCTTGGGGACATAAGTAAGGCATTTTGTTTAAGTGAAGGGATGTGATGCGTCTAGGTTCTAGTTTTCAATTGCTAGAACCTAGAGTTATTGTCCGAGTCTTGCCGTCTTAGCTTATTACGAAGTGACTAAGTCACGCCCTCGTCTCTGCATTCCGTTGAGCCTATTTCTCTTCAAAAGTAAAAGACTGTCCAGCTAATGCGGCTTCAAACATTAAGCCACCTTTGGCGACAGTAAACACAGCCATGCCGTTGATATAAGATGCTGATGCTGCTTTTTTACCTGCTCCTACTGAATTTCCTGTCGTACCTGCCTGTGCATTGGCGCCAATGTTAATCGCGACGGCAGAGGCTTGTGCGCCGAATTCAAAGCTGCCGCTAGTGAAATCAGTATAAGCTGCTTTATCTTTAAAAAAGATAACTTCGCTGTAAGCTTGGCCACCGAGCTGAAAACCGAAAGAAACTTGGGTTAGGCTGGTATCGCCTTGATAGTTGCCACCTTGATAGACGCGTCCTTTACCGTAAGCGGCACCTATACCAATTCCGCCTTTACCTACGGTCGGAAAAAGCGCGTAACCATATGCGCTATCGAAGAATTTTTGAGTTTGATTGGCTTGTTGGAAAGTAGTTTTAGCTTGAGTATAGCCATCTTCTGCTAAGGCTTGTGGCGCCACGGCGAGACTGGCAACTAAGCAAAGAGTGCCGGTTATTTTTCTGAATAAGTGTTTCATTTCAATCTCCTTTAGCTGCTCATGTGTCAGTATTTAGTTGTAGCATAGTTAAGCTGAACCGAAAATGAATGGCCCATCAAACTTCGTTAACCATGGCAGTCATTTTTAGCATTAACCAAGGCTAAAGTCATTGTTGTTGATGTAAAGGCAGGTGAATGGATAACAAAAAAGCGCCAATATAGGCGCTTTTGTTATGTGTTGGAGCTGCTATTTAATGGGCTTGTCGAGTACGTAATGCTCGAACCATTTCTGATCCCACTCCATTTTGGCTTTACGATGTTGATACTTGCTTAATCCATGGCCTTCGCCAGGATAAACAATGAGCTCAACCGGTACATTGAGATAATGCTTGAGAGCGCGATATAGCCCCTGTGCATGACCCGCTGGCACTCGCTGGTCATTTTCACCTATATGGATAAGCGTTGGTGTTTTGATTTTATCGACATGGCTGAGTGATGAACCCTGGGTGTAGGCTTCAGGTTTTTCCCAAGGCAGACCTTCCATAAAGTTGATTACGTGGCCAGGGGTGTCTTCAAGCATCCATTGCAGGCGTTGATCAAAAACACCGGCACCAGAGCTTGCTGCTTTAAAACGTTCAGTGGTGCTGATCAAGGCATTAGTTAGGTAACCGCCGTTACTCCAGCCCATCACTGCCATTTTGTCGCCATCAACAATACCGTCGCTAATAAGCTGATCGACCCCTGCAATAATGTCGTTTACCTCAATGTCGTGTTCTTTACCGACTAAATCGGTTAAGAACTTATCACCATAACCGGTAGAACCGCGATAGTTCGGTGACAGTAATGCCCAACCTTTGGCGGTGAATGTTGAACGGCCATAAGAGCGATGCTGTAAAGCATAGGGGGTTGCTGATGTTGGGCCACCATGAATTTGCACCACTAATGGTAACGGACCGTCGGACTTTTTATAGTCGGCTGGCAAATCCAATATCCCTTCGACAACACTACCATCAGGTGCTTTCCAGCTCACGATGGATATTTGAGGGAGCTTCCAACTCTCGACTTGTGGGTTGATATTACTCAGGCGTTCTGCTTTGGCTCGACTGCGATTGGCATCCGCAATAAACATATCAGCAAAGTGATCTAGACCGTTGTGGCTAAAGGCAACGCGTTTACCATTTTGGCTAAAGCTGTAGCTGCCAATGACCATATCGCCATTAATGACCGTGCGCGTGTCGCCCTGTTCGTCACCGTCAATTTCAGTACAGAATAGCTTTACTCGAGCATGATCTGCGCCGCGATAGCAGATCTCATCACTATTGGGTCTCCATTTTATATCGCCTGAGTTTAAGGTGACATCTCCGCTACGTGTGACTTCGAGCGATGGGGCTTCTGTTGCTTTCGCATTGGCAATAAAGAGCTTACCTGGATGGCCGTCAAAATCGATTCTAAAGGCGAGTTGGTTATTGTTTTCTCGCCAATTTAAGCCTAATAACCAGCCGTAAGGTGAAGGGGCTTGGTCGCGCCATTGCGTATCGGCGAGGGTGTTATTGGTTTTTGTTTTGGTATCGAATATCTCGACATCAGACCAACCTTCTAACCGAACTAACTCATTATCGTCAGTGGTGATACGGGCAATTTTGCTGCCATCTTCATTGACTTTAAATTCCCAAACCACTTTATCGTCATCGATTAATAGCTGTTGCTTAAAGTGTTGCAGGTCAAGTTGGTATAGCGGGTTCGTTTTACGTTCGCCATGGCCATATTTAGGGGCTGAGTGGTCTGCACGCATCGAGGCCCAGTCATCTTTATCTTTAACTGTTTTAGTGGCTAAAAAATACACGCTCTTACCATCATGGCTTAGCTGGAATCCGCTAACGCCTTCGACCTCTTTAGTCATCGGTTGCATGTCACCGCCAGCGACTGCGATGCGGAAGATTTGTGTCTTGCCGTTGTAAGGTGCTTTGGCCGCTTCTTGTTTTACCTTGCCGAGAAAGTAGATATGTTGCCCGTCTGGACTCCATTGTGGGCTGGATTCACTTTCATTGGTGAATGTGAGGCGTTTAGAATTACCACTTTCAGTGTCCAGCAGCCAGAGATCTCGCTGGCTCTTATCCAGTTCTTTGTCCCAGCGGGTCTCTAGCCAAAGTGCTTTTTTACCATTGGGGCTTAATGTCACTGAACTCATTCCACCAATATCAAAAAAGTCATCGATAATAATGTCGTGCGTTTTTTCTGCTGCAGCGGTCACCATACTGGTACCGAGCAATGTTGCCATTGCGGTAGCAAGCAGGGTTAGCTTGTTGAATTTTTTCATGTGGTTGTTCCTACCCTTCAAGGTCTTTCTATAATTTTTATAATGAGATAAGCGCTAATACCAGCTGCATTAAATAGAGTGTTAATTCAGAAATGCTCAATCTTTTCAGTTCCAGACGCATTGGTGAGAAAATGATTTGTCCCTTGTAAGTCAATGCAAAGCCGCAATGGAATGCTTCTGGTGGGTTCAAAGCTCAGCCTGTTACGTGGGGAACGCTTAATATCGAATAACTATTTAGCATCGAGTTCCCAGCTTGCCTTTAGTGCTTTGAGTTCCCACTGAATGAACAGATACTTAGTGCAATTGGTATGACACCCTATCGCAACTAGCGTTATGAAATCCATGAAATATGTCAGGTATTTAGCTTATTTTTTTTCATCTTGCATTAACTTTTGCAAGTAGGCGAGTTCTTCTGAACTGAGCAGTTGCTGACTGGCCTTCATCGGCGATTTTTGCTGCGACTGTGCTAATCTTCCACGTAAAAATGCGGCGTAGGTGATCTGTTTTAAGCCATAAATGGCCAGAATATAAACGGTGAGCAGCAGGACCAATTTTGCCGCCACATGGTTAATGTGAATAAGTTCTTCGCCGAAATAAAAAGGTAAGATGACCAGTACGGCTCTGACAATCCAATTACTCATTAACGCCAGAGTCAGTACCAGCAGCCAGCGGAATTTTATGTCCTTAAGGCTCTCTTGATGTAATCTGGATGTACGGCTTGGATAGAGACTAAGCATTTTTAAAATAAAGTAAAAATAGAGCGCCGTTTGGATAAACAACAGCCCTGGCAACGCAGCTCCCAGAAGGCTTAGGTGACTTAGATGGCTTAAACCTGAATTGAAGCTCAATGATATGTCTGGCAGTTCCCCTTGGTTTAATACACGGTAACCGACGGTTGCTAATACCGTCATGGCGACGAACAAAGCAGGAAAGAAGTGAGGTGAAAATCCGCTGGGTGCTTTTGCGTCGTTTAAACTTCGATGACAGTATAAATAGAGCATCGGCATCAATAAAAAGTAGATTGGGATAATCAAGATAAAGATAAAATGGATTGGCGCAGGAGCGTTATCTTTGGTGAGTAGACCGGTAAAAAAATACAGCGTCATTAGGCTGAATATGCTGCCTAAAATCTTCTGGTTACCGTTCTTTTCGCGATAGATATAACGGATGTATAAACCTAGGCCTAAGCAGTGAAGACCGCCAAGCAAAGAGAGCCACCAATATCCTTGTGATACAAAGTCATTAAACTCATTCATATTGCTGTTATTTCATACTATTAATCATCGGGATGCAAGTTGAATATTGAACCAGAGCATGGGTACCCTTTCATTTTGAAAGGGGATTATTTTTGACTCATAATGACATTGTAGTTGAGGGGATCACCGACGTGGGGCGTTATATTTGAAGAGGTTTAGCTGGCAACCTTAGAGACTTGCTTTAGCTTGTCGATCAACGCATCCTTTTTAAAGGGTTTAGCGAGGTAGTCATCCATGCCGGATTCATAGCATTTCTCAATATCTTGATCTAATACACTGGCGGTCAGTGCGATGATAGGGAGTCGTTGTTCTGAGTTTAACTCCTCCCATGCCCTGATTTTTTCAGTTGCGGTAAAACCGTCCATAATGGGCATCATACAATCCATTAAAACAGCGTTAATGACTTCCCCTTTACTGATGAACTCGAATGCTTCGAGTCCATTATTAGCAATAACAAAGTCATACCCAGCTTGTTTCACAAGCAGTGAAGCGACTTTTTGATTGACCAAGTTGTCTTCGACGATAAGAATCACGACGTTTATTTTTGTATCATCGGGGTTGTTGTCACTGGTATCTTGCTCAGCTTCAGGTGCGCTTTCTGCGCGCAGTACTCTATTTTCTATACCGTTACGAATAGCATTGCCAAGTCGTTTCCCGAGTAATGGAAGTGTGATGGTGGAGTCAATATTATCAAGCGTACGCTGCTCTGATGGGGTGTTGATGGCAATCGTAAAGATATCTTGCTGAGTTAACAACTCAGGTAATGTCGTTAAGGCGTCTCTAGTAATAGAGGCATTATCAATAAAAAGCAGGTCAAACTTTTGTTTATCTTGTAAGAGATCAAAGCAAGATAAATAATGATAATTGAGCCTAAACCCCTGTCTGATGCAGGCATCCTCAATGGTTTCAATAATGTGATTGTTACTGGATACTAATGCCGCGGTAAGGTGCTTGAACTCATCTTTCCCAGGCGCTTCTTGCGCAATAATTCGCGCTTTTAGTTCAACGGAGAAGCAACTGCCTTTGCCCTTTTTTGAACTGATTTTGATATCACCGCCCATTAATTCGACCAACTGCTTACAGATCGCAAGACCTAGGCCTGTGCCACCAAATTGGCGAGTGATAGTGCCATCTTCTTGGGTAAATGGAGAGAATATCTGTTGCTGCTTATCTTCTGCTATCCCTATGCCGCTGTCATAAATCTTAATCTGCATATTGGCATATGGCTTTTCATCAAAACGACTGCTGATAGCCACTTTTATAAAGCCTTCGCTGGTAAATTTGACTGCATTCGACAATAAGTTCATCAGGACTTGTCGCATGCGGTGTTCGTCGAGTGCAATGAGGTAAGGAATATTTGTCGGGATATCAATTTGCAGGTCGAGATTTTTCTCTACCACTTTCGCTAATACCATGGTTAACGTGTCGTAGACGACCTCGGCAATATTGGCATCGGTGTTGGTCATGGAAAGGTTTCCAGACTCAATCTTAGACAAGTCCAGTATATCGTTAATCAGTAATAGTAAGGTATGTGATGATGTTTCGATCGTTTGCAGGTACTCGTTTTGTACGGGGGTCAGTTTGGTGCCAGCAAGAATTTCAGACATCCCAATAATGCCGTTTAATGGTGTTCTGATTTCATGGGACATATTGGCGAGAAATGAACTTTTAGCTTGGTTGGCTTTTTCCGCATCAGATTTAGCCCGTAAAATTTTCTCATCATTTAAGTAACGTTCATGGATTAGATTATTCAGTTTTTTGGAAAACAAGCTGAGTTCATCATTACCGTTTTCGTTAATATTATTGGAGTAGTCACGGGTTTCCTCTATGTTAGACATGGTTGTTATTACATGATGCAGGTAGTTAAGAATGCGTCGATAGAGGTTGGCGCCAATGGTTCCGATGATGATTAACGATGCAAATAAAGCAGTACAAAAAACGATGATCAGCTTTTTTGATTGTGATATTTCACTGTGGATTTTAGTGGTCAATTGATCTGAAAATTTGGTCACCACAAACTGAATGAGGCTTAAGCGTTGACTAAAGGCTTTCAAATTAGACTCTGGGCTATCAACCAAAATATCTTCATGCAGAATATTGCGGCGCAGTTGGTAGCTTTGTTCAAATGCTTTGTCTGAAAATGTCGTCAGTAGAAGATCGACTTGTTCAGGTTTGGCGCTAATATTGATAAAGCGTTCCACATAGAGCTGCTGCCTTTCTGTGCTCATGTTTAATTGAGTCAACAGCTCGGTATTATTTCTATCGATGAGTAACTGGTTAATAAGCCATTTCTCTTCTGCGGACCAAAGCGATAGCCATTGCAATTGAAATAATATGGTGAGGTTTTGGTTAATATGCTCAGGTACATCTAGCTTATCTTTTTCTAGCATCATTAGCGCTTGTGTTTGCAACTCGTTTATCCAAGTAGACCAATCAACAATACTTACTTGTGTCAGCTCAGGCGATTCTGTTAAGGCATCTTTAGTGCTATTAAACCATGCTTGGATATCATCGATATTTTTTGTGGTGAATGCCTTGGGAAGTATCAGGGGTAATTCCGCGACTATCGGCGTGAAGTCAGTCAATACGAATGAATCACCTTGAGCGTATAGCTGCTCTCTAGCTTGGTTGATTTTGATATTGAGTGCAGAAAATGATTCTAAAAAGGAGATCTTGTGGTTGAGAGTGTTGAGTGCTTGGACATTATTGGTTTGCTTTTTTATCTCCAATGCGGATAAAAATGCCGTAAACAATAAAGGTAGTAATACTAATGCCAACATCCTTGTTTTTATTGAAATACGATTCAATAAGTTCATTTCTACTCCTTGAATTGAACGTGCTAGTCATGTCCTTGTGTATTGCATGACTCTTGACTATATTCAGCATAGTACAAAAGTACAAAAAACTATCTAGGATTGAAGGTTTTTATATGTTTAATGGATTAGACTTTGGTGCCATTTTTTTTAATACAAAATTAGTCATTTTGATGGCGACTCTCTCCCTATCCCCTTCACTCTGGGCGTTAGAAACTGACGCGGATGAAAGCTCCGAGGTCGAGTTTGCAATTTTTAGCCTCAATAATGATTTACCTCCCTTGAGTAAAAGCAAAGCCAGAATGTTATATCGAGGTAAGTCTAAAAAAGTCGGCGGCAGTCTCAAAATTGTGTTGGTTGATCTACCCGAAACCTCTATGCATCGCGAAGAGTTCTACAGCATGTTGCTGGGTAAATCTGTGTCACAGATGAATGGCTATTGGGCAGGATTAGCTTTCTCTGGCAAAGGCTCACCACCCGAAGAGCTCGATAGTGATGATATAAAACAGATCCTAAAGTGGCTAAATGAAAACCCCAATGGTATCGCGTATGCGCCGGTTGAGTCGGTTCCGGATGAAGTGAATATCTTAATTACCGTGCCACAGGGAGAGTAGCCATGTTATTAAACCGTCAGTACAGTATTTTATTATTGAGCTTAGGCATTACAGCAAATGCAGAAGCGGGAATAGATCTTACAGATAACATTTTGCTGAGTGGTTTTGGTTCGACGTCGATCAGCAAAACAGACAATAAAACCCCGTTATTTATTAGCCGCGAGATTAGCGATGAAATTTGTTATGACTGCGATACCTTGTTTGGCTTACAACTTGATATTGATATTTTTGAGGGGGTTAACGCATCAGCTCAAGTGGTTAAACGTACCCAAGATGACTGGAGCGATCCAGAACTGGAGTGGGCATATTTAGGCTATGAGTTTGCTGATTTTGAAGTGCGGGCAGGACGACTGCGTTTACCGTTATTTCTCGTCTCTGAATTTTATTATGTTGGCCAGGCTTATACATGGGCGCGACCGCCAGAAGAGGTTTACGATGCTATTTTGGGCTTTACCTCCTACGACGGTATTTCTTTGGCTTGGCAATATGAAATATCGGATGAAATATCGCTCACTATCTCGCCTTACTATGGGTTTGAGCGACTTAATGAGGTGGAGTTGGGAGGCACTTTATTACAGTTCGATACCGACTATATCACGGGTTTGTACATTGATTTAATTGGTTTTAATTATCGAATTCATACAGGATTTATGCAATCACAGTATATTCAACGACCTTCCCCAACCACCGATAAACTTAATGTTTACACTGTGGGAGCGGAGTACAGTTTGGATGCTTGGCAGTGGATGGCGGAGTTAGAATATGACGAGCTGCAAATTAATTGGTATGCCAGTGTCGGTTATGCACTCGATGATTTTACACCTTACTTAGTATATGCCGAGAGTCACGAGCTTAGAGAAAGTCAAGGAGTGACTTTAGGACTTCGTTACGATGCCACTTCGACCCTTTCACTGAATCTTGAGATGCAATCTATCTTTTCACACGAACCGGGTAATCGAGCACAGTTTGTCACTTCACCACTGGTATATGCTGAAAAAGATGATGTCGACTTACTGAGTCTCACGGTTAATTTTGTGTTTTGATTATGGATAATAGTTCGTAAAGCTTATATACGCTGATGCTATTAAAAGACTCAGTGGTAGAGCTCAAGGGTGTAGAGCAAAAGAGGATTGATCGTCAGAAACTGTTTTAAATAATACTTGATAAGCATTATTAGGAATAACTCGCACTCAATATAAGGCTTGGGACTCTCTGTGATTCTATTGACCGTTAACAGTGCTCAATATAGCGAAAGAGCACACTGCGATATGGAGTATGCTCTTTCTTCAATATGAGTCGTCGCAATGTAGGACCTATTGCAATATCCTTTCAATTTGCTGGTTAATCTCTTTTATTTTTCCACATAAATCGTTGATTGCGGTTTGGTCTGGAAGTGATCCTGCTTGAGAGCTGGATTCGATTACTTGAGCTAATGTCATTGCTTCTTTGGCACATAAATTACTAAACATACCTTTAAGCTCATGGGATATTTGAAACAAGCCGTCGACATCGTCACTGGAGAAACGATTCTTGAGTATGCTATCACTCTCGCCATATTCTTCTAAGTAAATGGTGAGTAGCATTTTCACCATGGAGTCATCGTCGCCACATAGCGCTCTTAATTCATTAACCTCTATCATTGTTACATCCTTTGCTTTTATCTGTTGACTGAAACCGGGTGTTTGATATGAGGTGTCAGTGAGTCAAATATTGGCATACAGGCGCAGTTAAGCGGTGGTAATGAGTTGCTTAGCTTTAACCTTAGCTAGCCAAGACGCTAATGCTTTAGGGCTCATAAGTTGAACATCACCTAATTCATCATCTTTTGCATTTACGAGCTCATCTGGAAGTAAATCAATAATGCGCTCTAAATCTTCAGTCGTTTGTACCTCGTTATCAATTAACTGAGCCATCTCTTTGTTGTAATCAGCACCTCTTGCTCGAAGCGCTTTGACTAAACCTTTTAATAAAATTAACCAAGTACTCATTGGCCCTTGGATGATAGAGGCTGATTCGGCGGCGGAGTCAATACTGACGAAAGGAACGGTGGCAATGCTTTGTTGGTGTTGCATCGCGGCTAGAATCCAATCAGTGTCGAATGAGAAGTCAAATACGCTGGGTTTCATTAAAATATGCTGCAGTGCCTCACGGCTGAAGAGCTTGTAAGCGGCTTGAGTGTCGTGAATACCTTTGGAAAAAATGGGTGAACCAACCATTCTTTGCATGTGTCTGAGGGTTTTAATACCGATCCCCCAGCGTTGTTCTTGTTTGACCACAATAGATCGGGGATCTTTACGATTTCCGAGCACAACTTGAGAGTTATTTGCCACAAAAGGCGCCAGTATTAGCCCGAGTTGCCCCATATGGACAGAGTTATCAGCATCGGTATAAATAACCGCATCAACACCATCAGAGAGGGCTTGCATACAACCATAAATGATAGCGCCGCCTTTTCTAGAATCATCAACATCATTGAGTGTGGCTAAAGGGCCATGGTTGTTACTTATTCCATCTTTGAGGTTGAGTACGGATATTTTCTCTGGCTGGGTACTGCGATTGGCAATACGGTTAGCAATATCGAAACTGCCGTGAGGACAGCCATCATCAACGGGGTATAAATGCCAGTCCACTTTGGTGCCTTTACACGCCCACATCAGTTGGGTCACCTTAGTCAGCAATGAGTTTTCACCATTGATATTAGTGGCACTTTTTTCTAGTAGACGATGATGTTCCCCCCACATGGCAAAGACGATACCAATCGAGATAGGAGTGTTTATCTGTCGTAAGTATTTGCGCGACTGCACCAGCTTAACGGCTAACTTAAATGCCAGTGGGCAATCTTCTTTTTGTGCTAATGCGACAAGTTGCGCTGGAGAGGTGTATTTTAGATCCAATAGAGAGTCGGCCAGCTCGAGTAGGCTAATTTGGTGGGAGGATTCAGTTAAGTCAAATTGGTTGCTCGCGGCGCGGCAAATTTGTTCGAGATCTTCTTTGTGTATTCTCATAATGAATCCTTTCATTGATTAACTCTTCCTGAGCGCTTGAGTGCTGATACAGCACTAACATCAAGCTTATTAAAATGTAGTAATAGATTGGTAAAACAGCAAGGTGCTATTTCTTTCGTCAGCGGAATGGGTTCAATCTGTGGTTTTTGCAATGACTCTACTTTCAATTCTTGTGTTTGGTTAATAATGCGAAGCCGATTCGTTGGCTTAGTCCTCTCTTGTGAAGACGTGTTGGAGACGCTAGTGGTCTCTTTAAGCTGAGGTTGAGTCGCGGCCCAAATATGCCTGTCATCCATCGGATCATTGATGCATTCATTAATTGTGGCTGGTGCACTTATTTTTATCGGTACGATAAGGCACATTTCCATCTTCCGGAAGCATAAAGTCGGGTCTTGTCGACTGAAAAGTGGTTAGGTATTGGGTTAGCTTGCGCTACGTTGTAGCTTTAAGGTATTGCGATTTTGGTGCGAAAAATATTCTAACTTGTCTGACAGTTCTAGAATGATCTTCAGTCCTCTTCGGCTTTGCTGCCAAGTTTTGGGATCATCTGCTAGGGGCTCAATAAAGTCCGTTTTGAGTAACTCTTCAAGAACACCATGAGGTATGGATTGACCAAAGTCAGAGATCTCAACGATAAGATCTTTGGTATTGGTCAGATACGAAGTCGCTTCAAACTTGTGACCCTCATTATTGCCATAGGCGTGCTCAAAAACATTGTTAACGACTTCAACCAGGCAAAGCTCCATTTGACCGACTATTGGCTCATCAAGCCCTAGGCTATTCCAGTAAGGCACTATGTCATCAGCGACTTCTCTAGAAGCCTCTAAACTACTGAGATATTCTTTGTGAAACTTCCTTGTGTTCACGTCCATAAACTAACCTTATTTAACTTGCTGTAGCGGCACGGGATTAGCTTTAGGGGCCAGCTGTGTCCCCAGAATGGGATAGCCCTTTACTTTGCCGTTTAAAATATCTCCGAAACATCTTTGACTTTACCGACATCTAGCCACTGAAAGTCCATATTAACGGCATAAAAATGTGCCTTTCTTTCTACAAGTAGAGGGAACCGGTCGCTGCCAATGTCGAATTCTATGTCTTTAGGAATAAAATCAAAAATGGCAGGCTCGAAGATATAGATCCCGGTATTAATCTTGTTAGAAAGAGCTTCTGACTCTAGTGGTTTTTCTTGAAAGCTAACCACTTGCTCATATTTGTCTGTCACAACACCTCCGTGGATCTTGTACTTTTCGCATATCCCCAGCAGAGCCTAACGCTTGGCTGACAAATTTACAGTTAACTTCAGTTGCTTCATATGGATAGGAAAGCTGCACGTTGAAATGGTGGGTGCCTCCAAAATAGTTTTCAATAATTCCGACTAAGTGGCTGATGTTGCTATTTATTTTGTCTATTCCATTCTTAGCGGATAATTGGTTCATAGACTCCATTACTGATTTGCCGAGTATAGGGAGCATTGGCTTTGGAATTGTGTAAGATATTGGCTTAATACGAGTGCCTTTTCCTGCGGCGAGAATCATTCCTTTCATAACATCTACCTCTTTAAGCGGTTGAAGCCAGCGCATCTTCAATGGTTGGATGGCTTAGAATGAGCTTATCCATACGGGTTAGCTTGAGAAGATCGATTACCGTTTTTTGTGGATTCACAATACTAATTTTGATGTTGCTGAGCATTTTATAAGCACCCATTACAGCGCCTAGGCCACAGCTATCCATAAAGCGAACTTGACCTAAATCAAGGACTAACTGCTCGCGGATATTACCTTTGATTAGCGCTATCTGCTCTCTGAATGCGGGAGCCAGTTTTGCATCAAATCTGCCTTCGTTCACTTGAATTATGGTGTATTGACCTTTCTCAATAATATCAAATTGCATAATATTTCCTCTTTATTCGCCTTGCCATTCAAGGGCAAGCAGGCTTATGTCATCATCAAACTGCATTGCGCCACTCCAAGCACTGACTCTGGTGACAATGGTGTCAGTCTGTGTGCCGCTAGGCTCATTACTTAGTGTTAGAACGAGCTGTTTTAACCCCGCTTCAGAGTATTGGTTTTTCTGTTGATCTTCTGCTTCTGTTATCCCATCGGAATAGAGGAAAACTCTATCACCGGGCTGAAGTTGCACTTGGTCTGTGTGGTAGTCTGCAAAGTCGAACATGCCTGCAACAAAGCTGTCTTGTTCTATAAATTCACAGTGACTCTTTGATTTCTGTAGCCAGATCATCGGTGGGTGTCCGGCAAAAGAGTAAGAAAGTAACCCGTTTTTAGTATTCAGCACGGCGTACACCATCGTGAAATAAAGGTTGTTTTGATCTTGGCTTATATAGCTTTGATTTAGGTGTGAAATGACTTCGCTTGGCTCGATAAGGCTATAAAAGGGCTCGGTGTCTTTTTTGCATTTTACATTCGAGGCGGTGCCTGAATTAGAGCTGATACTTTGCTGAATCGAGAAAGACATTAAGGCTGAGGTGACGCCGTGACCCGCGACGTCAAATAAGTAGACAGCAATATGCTCTTCATCTAACTGCATACAGCCAAGCATATCGCCGCCAATCTGTGCGCTGGGAATATGGGTGTAGTTAATGTCAGCACCTTTAAAATGGGTTTGCTCAGGCAGCATACGTTGAATGAGATCATTGGCAGACTCTAAATCTTGTTTAATGGTTGCGTAGGCTCGGTCGAGCTCAATGTTCTTGGCAACGAGTTGGTTGTGCAGCTCTAATGTTCTGAACCCTGCCTTGAGTCTCGCATCTAGTTCATTGATATTGGTATCTTTTGCTACAAAATCATTGGCCCCCGCGTTGATACCTTCAACAATGGAGTCTTTATCATCGCGGCCAGAGAGCAGTACGAAGAATATGTAGCGGCAATATTGGGGGGACTTAAGGTGATAGCAGAGTTCAATGCCGTTGAGCTGGGGCATCATCCAGTCACTGAGCACTAATTGAATATTGGGATGCGAGTCTAGTTGAGTGAGTGCATCTAAACCATGCTTAGCGGTAACGACTTGATAGCCACGAGAAGTTAACATTTGCGACATCATCAACAGCATGACTTTGTTGTCTTCTACGAGGAGGATCTCTTTCGTCAAAGTGGCAGTCTCCATGCTGAACGTTCCTAACGAGCGGCATCTACAATGCGCCGTTGTTCAAATAAGTCCGTTTACTTTGCAAAAGTCTAGTAGTGAAATTCTGATCCAACAAGAAAGCGTACGATACTATTTAAAGTTATCGTGCGCGCTATTATTGTATCTCTTTAAAATTAGATGAATATGGGGCTGTAGATATCTTGAGGAGCTTTACTTTAGCGCTTGCCTTAAAAAGGCATTAATCTTTAATGTTAACTTTGATTCTATGGTGCCGATTTGAACATTCTACAGGGGGTTTTACCGGTGCGTCTTTACGTTCAGATAACAGGTGCCTTATTGCCATAATCGGATGTGGCAGTAACATTCTAGGGCCAGCATAGACCATTATCTCTCTGGCTTTGGCCTTCATATGGGGTTTATAACAATGCACCGGGCATTTGTTGCATGTCGGCTTATCTTGTCCGTAAGGGCATCTATCTAATCGGGTATGAGCATACTCAGTAAAATCTTGGCAGTCTTGGCATAAGCCAGCATTACCGCCTTCATGGTGTGCTTTGCAATAGATTTCGACCATAGCAACGATGGTTCTAAACTCGCTAAGCAATTTGCCACTTAAAAGTTGTTCGAAAGCCATGGTATACCTTAGTCAGTTACTGGGTTATTGACATCATAAAAGTCTAGAGCGCGACAAACAAAACGGATGCTTGAAAATTTGAAGGTGCGCACAAAATAGCGCTTTAAGCGCGATTAGGTTTATCGATAGCTGTTTTGTAAAAATAGGCTGAGCTTTTGCTCATAAAGCTGTCTTTTGAGCTATTTTGGCCAATATAGTGCATTAATTTTGATACCCGGTTAAAAAAGAGATATAAATACTTGATTGTATGAAAGAGAATGCATTAATAATAACGTTCTATTTTTACGCATTTTAAAATGCATAACAAGACTCACATATGAGTCTCTGGCCAACCACTGGTGGAACACAATGAAAGTAATTGCCATTATTTTGCTCGTTATAATAGGCGTTTATCTCTATAAGCGTACTCAGCGATTAGCAAATGAAGAAAATGAAAAAGAAAAAGAAGCTCAGGATGAACGAGCTGAAAACGAAGCCGTTGAGCCCGAAGTTAAAGACGTGACTCCAGATGCGACGGCTGAATTGTCGAGCTCGTCTGATGAAGGGGCGAGTATTGATAAAAAGCTTGATATTGAAGGGGAGGTTGTTCAAATCATGCCAGAGCCAGAGCCAGAGCCAGAGCCAGAGCCAGAGCCAGAGCCAGAGCCAGAGCCAGAGCCA
>NZ_PJBL01000008.1:0-55574 GCF_002836135.1 Shewanella sp. GutCb
GAGCCAGAGCCAGAGCCAGAGCCAGAGCCAGAGCCAGAGCCAGAGCCAGAGCCAGAGCCAAAAGCCGCAGAGGTTGATGTTGCTTGGGCAAATGCTAAGTTAACTCAGGCTATAGCCGATACTGACGCTGCCACAGATACCGCGGCAAAATATATTGCAATGTCTTCGACTGTTGCGGAGTGTTATAAGCAACGTAAACAAGCTGAATATGTAACGTATGGTGCAAACTTATCTAAGCGATATACAGCACTGTTTACCGTTTATGCTGCTGAAACTAAGACAGATAATCCAGATGCTGAAGTCAAAGGGATTGGCCTAATGCACATGTCGACCTTGCTCAACGACAATGGTGAGTTTGATGCGGCTATCGCGATATGTAAAACAGCGATTAAACATGATGTTAGTGATGGTACAGTGACCGGCTTTGAGGGCCGTGTTACTCGGATTGACAAGGCTAAAGCCAAAGCAAATAAATAAAGCGATGTCAGTAAAGTTCATCAATCGCTGACGAAGCGGTGTAGAATAAGCTAAATTGCTTACGATAAAGGCGAACATTTGTTCGCCTTTTTTTATTTAAAGGGTCTTCAGCATGAAATTGCGTTTAGTGTGCTTCATTTCATTTTTATCTTTTGGTTTAACAGCATGCACTGACTCTCCAGAGTGGACATTGCTCTATTATCCTAGCGCGGCAGCAAAGCCGAGTGTCGAGCAGTCTGCAGAGTTTATAAGTGGTTACTATGCGTCGGTTGATCAATGTCATGCCAAAGGCAAAGGTTTACTGCGCCTGAGTGACGATAAAAATGCCGATTATGTGTGTGGCCATTTGTGTGTTGCCGATGGTAAAACATTGGTTTGTCAAAGCCAGATATCGTCTGCCGAGTAAATGGAATTCGATAACGTTCGACAAGTACACCCCATACAAAAGAGTCGCGAGAGTTAGCTAGATGAAACTAAATGCTATTACGTTAGATCGTCAAACTTTGAGCTTGTCGGTACAAGCAGATATTGATTTTGAGCTGTTTGCCCAATTTGCTGAACCTTTTGCAGCGGCGATTGATTGCAGGGTCGTAGAGAGACAATGGGGAGCAGATAGGCATCAATGGTTATTGGAGTTTGAAGGAACCCACCTACAACTTCATTATGAATTTTATGGCGACATATGTTGGCTTTCAACTGAGAGAGAAGACGAGTTCGATGTGCTGGTCTATCTAGCCGAATTGATGCAGTCTTACATTGTGGCGCAAGCATAACATTAGCCTGAGTTACACCGAGTCACCTTTAGCTAGAGCATTTATAGATGAATAGAATAGAGCCGATTAAGACAGCGATAGCCGCCGTAGATGAAGATTCAGCATTTCATTACCAAGCGTTGACGCCGGATCTTATTTTGACCGCCATTGAAACGTTAGGCATATATCCTGAAACGGGCTTACTGGCACTCAATAGTTACGAAAACCGCGTCTATCAATTCCGTTGTGATAGCGGTCAGCGCTATGTGGTGAAGTTCTACCGGCCTGAGCGATGGTCAGATCAACAGATCCAAGAGGAGCATGACTTTTCTGCTGCGCTGGTGGAGCAAGAAGTGCCTATTGCCACCCCCGTAATTGTTGATGGTCGATCTTTACATGAGTATAAAGGATTTAGGTTTGCGCTATTTCCCTCTATTGGTGGGCGAGCATTTGAAGTTGATAACCTTGAACAGTTAGAGTCTGTTGGCCGTTTTATCGGTCGCATTCACCAGTTCTCGAAACAGGCAGACTTTGTCTATCGCGATACTATGTCGCCGCAGCTGCTGGGTGATGATTCCCTTAAGTGGCTAAAAGAGTCGGGTCATATTCCCAAAAGCTTAGCATTACCTTACTTTACAGTGGTTGAGCAAATCTTAGAGAAATCTAGCGCGATGTGGCAGCCACAAAAGTACCGCAATATTCGACTTCATGGTGATCTACACCCAAGCAATATATTGTGGACGCCTGATGGTCCAGGCTTTGTTGACTTAGATGATGCGAAAATGGGGCCCGCAGTACAAGATCTTTGGATGATGCTTGCAGGTGATAGGCAGCAACAGACTTTACAGCTAGAAGTGTTGTTAGAGTCCTACGAAGAGTTCTGTGAGTTCGATACTCGAGAGCTACAACTTATTGAGCCTTTAAGAGCGATGAGAATGTTGCATTACAATGCGTGGTTAAGTCGTCGTTGGGCAGACCCTGCATTTCCAATGAATTTTCCATGGTTTGCTGAAGGAAAATACTGGGAACAACAAATTTTAGCTTTTAAAGAGCAACTTGCCGCACTTGATGAGCCACCACTGAGTTTAATGCCACAATATTAAATTATATTAAAACTCGCATTTTGTAACAGAAAAATGAACTTATGCGCTTGAGGTCGACTCGAAAGAGCATTATGTTATTGTGAAAATTATTAAAGATGCATTTAGCATCACCAAGGAATCCACATGAAAAAAGCATTATTGGTCGCATTTGCATTATTAGTTGCGCCTATGGCTGCAATGGCTGCAGATTACAAAGAAGGCGTACATTACACTGTCATTAATCAAGGGCCTGCAACGGCAAAGCCTGAAATTACCGAGTTTTTCTCTTTTTATTGTCCACATTGCTATAACTTTGCCAAGTCAGAAGTGCCAAAAATTAAAGCTGGCTTGCCTGAAGGTGTTGTCTTTAAGCAAAACCATGTTGATTTTATCAATGGCAACATGGGCGTGGAAATGTCTCGTGCTTTTGCTGTGGCGCATCAGTTAAAAGTTGATGAGAAAATGGAAACTGCAATTTTTTCAGCCATTCATGACAAGAAACAGCATTTTACTAACCGTGATGATGTAAAAGCGATTTTTGTGGCTAATGGTGTTGACGGTAAAGCCTTCGATGCTGCTGCAAACTCATTCATGGTGAGTGCTCAAATGTCGAACATGAAGCGTGCGACTGAGAATGCAAAAATATCTGGTGTACCCGCACTGGTTGTCAATGGTAAGTACCGTGTTGAAACAGGTGCAATCAAATCATACGACGAACTACTTGATATCGCGTACTACCTGACCACAATGAAGTAAATACGACCTCGAAAATATTAAGGAGCCCTAGCGCTCCTTTTTTTGTGTCTGCTCGTGGGGATATATTTAACCTCGTATTACGGGCATAAAAAAACCGTGCTTCTTGGTCGCAAGAAGCACGGCTACGGAGCTAAAAAGCTCAACGTTACCCTGAGTAACCCCTAAACGTTAACAGGGTGTCAAAAAATTGGCAAGCGACAATTTGATGACAATGCTATTTAGGTGCTTGATTGGGATGAGAATTTATAAGTTGTTTAAATTTGATTCAATTCTTTACAAATTAATTTTCGATTTAATGAAACTCTCATGGTAAAACACCTGTCGAAGCAACACAGATAACAATAAACAACGTTGTGGGGAGGTCTAGTGAGAGTTTTTCCTGTCTATGCACCAAAGCTAATCGTTAAACATGCGCGCATCTTTTTAACTGGAGTGATCTGGGTAAAAGATTTGGGTCGAATTGAATTTGATAAAGGACGATTTTTATTACCAAGGAAAAGTTTACCTAAAGTTAAACAAGCTATATTGGAACTCAATGGCTTAATTGAAACACAAAATAGTGACATGCAAACGGCATAACAACGGCTTTATGCATTGTTAATCGGTAAAACAGCAACATGGTTTTATTGCGAGTAGCGGACTTAGAACGTTAAAGCAGATGCTCGCAGTTCCATACGAAGCAGCAAAGAAGGCGAGGGCTGACCTTGATTGGCCGCACCAGCTGTATTCGTAGTAATCATTTTCGCAGGTGTCGCTATGTGAACTTACTTAGCGACACAACTGCAAAAATAACGATTACGTAAACTCACCTAAGAAAGGTTAGCTAACCTCTTCGTTAAGCAGACCAACTAAACCTGTTACTTTTTCGTTCCAAGAGTTCAATTCTTGTTGTAACAGTTGGTTTTGTTCTGTCAAACTTGTGCTCGACTGTTTCTCTTCTTCAAGCTCCATTCTTAGTAGCTCAATAGTTTCAAGTGCTGCTTGGATTTTTGTTTCCAATTTTGACAATAGTTCAAGGCTCATGGGAGTCCCTTTGGTAGCATGATGATAGCTCCGATTCTAGCAGCGACGGGGTCTTAGTGAATAGTTAATTATGCTAAATGAAGCAAAATCTTACGATAAAAGTTGTGAGAGTGGCTTTTTTTTGTACTTGTGACTAACTCGTTAGTATCCATCTCTTTATTTCTACAGGAATTGCAGCCATGTTAGGCAATATCTTAATGCTGACTCCGTTGGTTTTAACCTTAGTATTAGCCTTAGTTTTACGACGTACACTTGTGGCTTTAGGCGTTGGTATTATCTCAGGTGCACTTATTATCAGCGCATTTAACCCTGTTAATACAACCGTATATTTATCGTCAAAAGCTTGGATGCAATTTTATGCTGATGGGCAGTGGCAAGCTTGGCACCTTAACGTGCTGGCCGCGATGGCGTTACTGGGTATGATGACACAGCTGCTTGCCCGAGGCGGCGCGGTAAAATCATTTGCTGATTGGCTATATCACCGAATTAAAAGCGGTCGTCAGGCGCGGGTCGGTGTTGTTGTGCTGGGGTGGGTGGTTTTTATTGATGGTATCTTTAGTTGTCTGGCGGTGGGTCATGTATGCCAACCTCTCAGTCAACGATATAGCATGAGTAAAGAGCAAATAGCATATCTTGTTGACTCAAATGCCTCGCCATTGTGTGCATTGTTGCCCTTCTCCAGTTGGGGCCCTTATGTCATGGCGATTTTGGCGAGTATTACGCTATTGCCTCTCTCGCCGCTAGAATCCTTTATTGAAATAGCAAAGCTCAACTTTTACGCGATTACCGTGATTATATTGTCGCTATTGGTGGCTTGGTTTGGTATTGGCTTTACCTATACCGCAACAACGGAACCAGAATCTGCAGAGGTTGAAGCGGGTAATCCGTGGTTATTGGGCATTCCTATGGCAAGCCTATTGATTGCATCGGTGGCTTTAACGTTATGGTCAGGCGCATCTAATTCGCAATCAGCGGATATTAGCCAGTGGATCACTTCGGCTGATATTGGCGCTGCCATGCGCGATGCTTGTATTTTAGCAATGACTATTGCCGTCTTTATGCTGAAGCTCTCTGGTCGCAAAGCTCAGGAGCTTGTGGTGGACATGTTTGCGGGAATGAAGGTCATCAGTTTTGCAATATCCATTTTGCTATTTACTTGGATGATTGGCGCCGTCATTGCTGATTTAGGCGTGGCTAAATTATTAGCCAGTTGGGCAGAACAGTTTATCTCAAGCAATATGTTAGTCGCAGGTACCTTTATCCTCTGCGCTGTAATGGCGTTTACCACAGGATCAAGTTGGGGCACTTTTGCCATTATGATCCCCATCGGAGCCGAGATTGCTGTTGCCGTTGATTCGACTTTGATGCTGCCAGTATTAAGCGCGGTGATGGCCGGATCAGTATTTGGAGACCATTGCTCTCCAATCTCAGACACCAGTGTGATTAGTGCTACCAGCTCGGGCTGTGAGCCTCACGCGCACGTGGTTACCCAGCTTCCTTTTGCGTTGATTGCGGCCTTTAGTGCGTTATTAGGCTTTCAGTTAATTAACTTGAAGGTAGACCCGATATGGTCGTGGTGTATCGTTCTGCTCGCTGCACTGCTACTACTTGCTCTTTATCATCGAGGGACTCGCGGTAGCCAAGTTGAGGTGGCTAAGGCGCAATCGTAATACGCTTAAAATCGGCTGCGGTATCAATGGGCGTTATCGCGATGATTTGATCTAAGCGTATTTCGTTGAGGCTATTATTTTGCTTAACGACTTGTTTTACTATCAGCCATTCCGTTTTGTCAGCCTTAGTGACTAAGGTTACTGCCTGGGCAGTTAGTGGCGCTTTATTATGTAACTCAATTTTTAATTGATAGCCTCTCATGCAAGCTAATTCTAAATAATCATGGCAATGACAATTAACGGTAATGTAGGGCTGCATAGGTACCTCTAAAATTAGTAGTGAATGCTTTTTCTTCTTGGCTAGGTCTATTGTAGAAAGCCAAGGAGATTTAGCTAATGTTAATGAATTCTATTGCTGTAGCTGTTTTATGTGGATCGTTATTGGTTACGACCACTGCGGCCGCGCAAACGTTGACTCAGTTTAATAAGACAAGCACGACGACCCGCCCATACTTTATTGAGCTATACACCTCACAAGGCTGCAGTAGTTGCCCTCCGGCAGAGACTTGGCTGTCTGCATTTAGCAAACAGACCGAACTTTGGCATAAATACTTCCCCATTGCTTTTCATGTCACTTACTGGGATTACATCGGTTGGAAAGATCCTTTTGCAGCGAAAACTTTTAGTCAGCGGCAATATGATCATCTTAACGCCAAGCACATTGGCCAGGTTTACACTCCGCAGTTTGTCATTAACGGCCAAGAGTGGCGGGGTTGGTTTGATCGTAAATTAGGGGATGTCTTTAGCAAAGTACAACCGGAAGTCGGAGCATTATCTGTTTCTATTGAAGGCCTGCAACTAACCGCTAGCTTCGATAACCAAACAGGCAATAGTGCACCTATTGAGCTGCACTTGGCTTTGGTGGGGGCAGGCTTGGAAACGGAGGTTAAACGCGGTGAGAATCGTAATAAACAACTGAAGCATGATTTTACTGTGCTGAGTCATCAAGTGATTAAATCGAATAGAAGGCAGCAAAGTACATTTACAGCAGAAATTGAGCGTATTGATACCAAGTCATGGACGGCTGAGCAATTTGCTTGGGTGGCGTGGATAGAACAAAGAGATCAACCAGTGCAGGCCGTTGCGGCTTGGTTAGAAGCTGAGTGACTTTAGAATATTAAAAGCGATAATCGATATCGGGTGTCAGCGACTCAATCAGACTTGTTAGATAGCATTGAGCGGTATACCTGTTTTGCCTTCAATATTAAGACTCGCTAGCTAGAGTCCCTTAGACAATATGTTGAATATAGAGTTAATAAAAAAGCCCTGCATATGCAAGGCTCTAATTGATAGGGATATTGTTTAAACCTTATTCAACATTTTGGATCTGCTCGCGCATCTGCTCAATAAGCACTTTAAGCTCTACTGCAGCAGCAGTGACGTCTGCGCTGATAGATTTTGAGGCTAAGGTGTTTGATTCACGATTGAACTCTTGCATCATAAAGTCGAGTCTACGGCCTTGTGCACCACCTTTTTTAAGGATGAGACGTGTCTCGGTAACGTGTGCATCAAGGCGGTCCATCTCTTCGGCAACGTCCATTTTTTGTGCCATTAATACCATCTCTTGTTCCATACGGGCTGGATCAAGTTCGCCGGTGATCTCGGCTAAACGGTTAGTAAGCTTATCGCGCTGCCATTGCATAATCGTTGGCATATGACCACGAACCACGGCAACTTGCTCCACTATTTGGTCGAGACGAGTTTGCAACATAGTATTGATTGCTTCACCTTCGCGGCCACGAGCTTCAATAAATTCATCGATAGCTAAGTCGAATGCACCCAATAGATCTTTACCTAAGGCGTCCATATCTTGCTCTGAGCTAGACATCACACCAGGCCAACGCAGCACGTCAACGACATTGAGTTCGCCTTGCTTAGCTTCATCTTTTACCCAATTAGCGGCGTTGATAATTTGCTTAGCGAGTTCTTTATTGAGTTGCAGTTCGCTGCTATCACCTTCATTGAGGTCATAACGCAGGTTAACTTCAATTTTACCGCGGTTTAAACGTTTACGAAGACGATCTCTAAGCACTGGCTCTAAGCTGCGGAAATGTTCTGGTAAACGCAAGTAGGTTTCTAGGTAGCGCTGGTTAACGGAACGGATTTCCCAAGAGGCGGTGCCCCAATCTGCTTTGTGCTCAATGCGAGCATAGGCTGTCATGCTTTGGATCATGAATAATTTCCAGTGTAGTTCGTCTAAGTGAGTTGTGATTATATACTCAATTAGCATGAAGGTGCAGGATCTAGCCTTAATTTACTGTCGGGATTTTAAGATGAGTTTTATTTTTCAGATAGCATACTGGCTCACATGTCCCTATAATATGCAGCCAAATTACCCCAATGTTTTCAAATACAGGAATTCACTATGCGCCCAAGCGACAGAACTCCAGCACAATCTCGTCCAGTGACTATTACACGTCAGTTTACCGCTCATGCCGAAGGTTCGGTTTTAGTTGAGTTTGGTGACACTAAAGTGCTGTGTACCGCCAGTTTTGAAGAGGGTGTACCGCGTTTTCTTAAAGGCCAAGGCCAAGGTTGGGTTACTGCTGAATATGGTATGTTGCCGCGTTCTACGCATAGCCGCATGAACCGTGAAGCGGCTCGTGGTAAGCAGTCTGGCCGTACTCAAGAGATCCAGCGTTTAATCGGCCGTTCACTACGTGCAGCTGTTGATATGAAGCTACTGGGTGAAAACACGATTGTTATTGATTGTGATGTTATTCAAGCAGACGGTGGCACGCGTACAGCTGCTATTACAGGTGCTTGTGTGGCATTAGTTGATGCACTTAACTGGGCACGCGGTAAAGGCATTTTAAAGACTAACCCACTTAAGTTCCTTATTGCTGCTGTTAGTGTTGGTATCTATAAAGGCGAGCCTATCTGCGATTTAGAATATATTGAAGATAGCGCAGCTGAAACCGACATGAATGTTGTGATGACTGAAACTGGTAAAATGATTGAGATCCAAGGTACAGCCGAAGGCGAGCCGTTCAGTCATGAAGAGCTATTGAGCTTATTAGAACTCGCTAAGCATGGTATCCGAGAGATCGTTGATATTCAAAAAGCGTCTTTAAGCTAAATCGTATTGTTGTTACTAGGGCCCTACGGGGTCCTTTTTGTAAGTGCTTTTTGACCGCGCTTATAATAAATAAAATGATTAAAATAATTTGAGTTGCCCTACATTTTTTAAGGAGAGATTGTGAAAGCCTATCAACGTGAGTTTATTGAGTTTGCCCTTGAGCGCAAGGTACTTAGATTTGGCGAGTTTACGTTAAAATCAGGCCGCACTAGCCCTTACTTTTTTAATGCTGGTTTGTTTAATACCGGTCGTGATTTAGCGCGTCTTGGTCGTTTTTATGCAACGGCATTAGTTGATTCAGCTATTGAATATGATTTACTGTTTGGTCCTGCATATAAAGGCATTCCCATTGCGACAACAACGGCGGTTGCTTTGTGTGAACACCACGATATCGATATGCCTTACTGCTTTAACCGTAAAGAAAAAAAACAACATGGTGAAGGCGGCAGCCTAGTCGGTAGCGAGCTTAAAGGCCGTGTGATGTTAGTCGATGATGTCATTACTGCTGGCACAGCCATTCGCGAGTCAATGGAAATTATCGCGGCTCACAATGCTAAGTTAGCGGGTGTGTTGATTGCACTTGATCGTCAAGAGAAAGGCAAAGGTGAGTTATCTGCCATTCAAGAAGTTGAGCGTGATTTTGGTTGTGAGATTGTGTCGATTATTAAACTTGAAGACTTGATTAACTACCTGTCAGAAAAGACCGGTATGGAAACAGAGCTGGCGTCAGTGAGTGCTTACCGCGACCAATACGGGATTTAAAGTGTAGAAAGCCTCTGACTACAGAGCGCTGCGCTTACGGAAAAGCAGGAGCACAAATTAATATTTAGAATCGGCTTTGATTTTCCGTGAGGCCGAAGTCCGTTCCGTTATAGGGCTATTTCATTTTCTTATCTAGAAACTAAAAAACGCTGCGTTTATGACGCAGCGTTTTTGTTTCTGGCGCAGTATTTTAGAACCTAGAACCTAGAACCTAAAGTTGGGCTAGTTGCTAAGAAACTCAGCCCGTGTGGCAGGGTTAGATTTAAAAATACCGCCTAATGCTGTAGTGGTTGTTGAGCTGGTTGAATCCATCACGCCACGTGATTTTACGCAGTAATGTACCGCATCCATTTTAACGGCGACGTCTTTGGTTTCTAGTAAGGTTTGCAGTGCAACTAAAACCTGTTGCGTCAGACGCTCTTGTACCTGTGGCCGCTGCGCAAAGAAGCGCACTATACGGTTTATCTTGGATAAGCCAATAATGTTTTTACGCGGCAAGTAAGCTACTCGTGCTAGGCCATCGATGGTGACTAAGTGATGCTCGCAAGTACTGGTGAGACTTATGTCATTAACCTTGACCATCTCGTCGAAGCCCATCTTATTTTCAATCACGGTGATTTTTGGGAAATTGGCGTAATCGAGACCTGAAAATATCTCATCAACGTACATTTTTGCAATGCGACGTGGCGTATCGGTCAAGCTGTCGTCACGTAGATCTAACGACATTAATGTTAGAATCTCGCGCATATGATGCTCAATTTTATCCTTACGTTCTTCAGGACTAAATTCGCAGGGTAGCATCGGGGTTTCAAGTCCGCGTTCAAGTAGCGCAGCTTGTACTAATTGTGCTGATTCGCTGAGGATAGCTTCTTTTGATGTCATAATGTCCTCCACTTTAATGGGTAGTGGTGCTGTCTCTGGTGATCTTAGTTGCGGTTCGCAATTTGACAGGTATCGCTTAACAGTAATAGTAGAGCGTTAACGCTTTGCTTTGGCGCTAAGATGCACGGAGGCACAGCGATTTGATGCAAATATACACCAAAAATCTCGCTTGCGATAAGAAAAACCGACTAATTTAGTCGGTTTTTCTATTTGAGGGATTACAGCTTAAGGTTGGTCTTTAAGAAGCTGAGCATTTCACTGTAGTATTTTGCCCTATGTCCGTCATCATAAAATCCATGACCTTCATCATCCATCACTAACTTTTTAAAGGGATAATCGATTTCTTTGAGACTATCTTCTAATGATTCAAGTTGTTCAATGGGAGCTCTTTCATCTTCACCGCCATGAACTAATAAAATGTTGGTTTTGAGTTTGCTCACATTATAAGTTGGCGACATCGATTTTAATAATGCTTGGTCTTCACCAAGTATCTCTTTTAAGTAGTTCAGACCTGATCGGCGTCCTTGTACGTCACCTTCCTCAAACATGAGTGGTAAGTCGTAAACGCCGGCAAATCCAATGGCACACTTAAACATGTTCGGTTCGATAATGGCGCTTTGTAAGGCGCTATAACCACCAAAACTGCCTCCGGCAATACAGATACGCTTTTCATCAACGTAGCCTTCCTCTATAACGTACTGCGTAGCATCAATGATGTCATACTGAATATCAGTGCCCCACTTTTGGTACCCAGCCTTTTCAAAGGCATTACCGTAACCACCTGAACCACGGAAGTTGACTTGTAGTACCGCCATCCCTTCACTGGCTAACATTTGGTTTTGTGCGTTAAAGCCCCACCAATCTCTGACGTTATATGGGCCTCCATGGGGGTTTACCACTAAGGGTAAATTCTTGGCTTCTTTACCATGAGGTAATGTTAAGTAACCACTTATTTTGATCCCGTCTCGACTGACAAAACTGATAGGTTTAACTTCAGCCATTAGTTCAGGGTCGAGCCATTGTTTTTGAGATGCTAGATATTCAAGCTTTACTTTTTCAGTATCAAAGATGTAGTAGTCGCCTGGGTTGCGATCATTAGATGCTTTTATAATGAGTAAGTTGGAATCTCTATTTTCACTGACAATTTGGACCTGGTGACCAGGTAAAGCCGCTATCAGTTGTTTAAGTATTTTTGTGTGTTGTTCTTTGGGATTAACAAAAGCGTAGGTTGGGTAACCGTTGTCGAACTCTACTGCGTACAATTTTTTAGTTTTCTGGTTAATCCAAAAATTGCTTGGGTCGACAACTTCATCTTGAATTATTTTCTTTTTATTACCTGTTTCAAGATCGATGCTGTACACACCTAAAGTTTGCCCATCTTCACGGCCTGCGGCATAAATACTGTTTTTCTGTTCAGCAAAAGAAATAGGGCTAAAATCAAGGAGACCAATTGAGAGTTGGTCACTATTTACCCATTCACCATCTTTGCGGTAAAACACTTTAGTGGTGTTAGTTTTATCTTCACCAACAGCAAAGCGAACTTCACCTTTAAAATCAGTTAAGAATCTAGAATGACCAATTGGCGCACGCATCAGTTTTCTGCGTTTTCCTTTGTATATGTCGACACGGTAAACGTCTTGTTTCCGCTCATAATCAAGGGTACGTTTATTATTCCAAGGTATTGCGTTAACCAACATGTAACGATCATCATTTGGCAGTGGATCTAAAATATAAGCGGTGGCTCGAATAGCTGTGTTCTTTTTTAGGTTTGAACCTGTTTGTTGTTCGCCACCGTTATAGCCAAACAAATATTGCGCATTAGAGCCATCAGCATTAACAGCAAATAACTCACCATAATAGATGGGAGTATCTTGCCAGCCTTTTAAGTACTCTTTTTGCAAAACGATTCGATCATCATTAGCCCATGCGTAGTTACCGACTTGAGCATTACCAGGGAAAAATACTGCATGGTGTAATTTCTTAGTTTTAGCATCCAATATTAACAGTTTATTTTTACCATCATGTTTGGTAATAGCGCCGATATAGTCACCGCCAGGTGAGAGTTTTAGATGACTAAACTCCGCTCCGCGACTAAATTGTTTTGCTATAGTTAGGGTGGTGTCTGAGCCGAAGGCCGGCATAGCTGTGGCAATAAGCACAACTAGGCTAATGAGAGAGGTGATCCTCATAATACTTCCTTGTTTAATTATAAAGAGTTGTATTTTTAAGCAGTTAGAGAGTAGGGGAAAAGTAATAAATTTTCAATGGGAAAGTTAACTAATAAGTAAGTGGCGAATGGCCCGCCACTTAGCGCATTAATGGCTAGCTCTGCAGCAGTTGTTGCTGAACAAATGCCCATTGTTCATTAAAGTGCTTGGTAGGCTTTATTTTAAACTCACTGCGAACAAACTGGGCAATTCTGCCCTCGGCAATTGCAAGCAGTAAGTTAGCCAGAACGGCTTCATCGATGTTAAAGCCTTGGGCTTCGCGTAAGCTTTTCTCGCGTAGAATTTGCTTAAGATGAGTTTCAATTTTAGAAAAAAGTTGACTAATTCGACTGCGTAAACGTTCGTGTTCACCGAGTAAGGCGTCACCGTTTAACACTCTCGAAATACCGGGGTTACGCTCGGCGAAAACCAGCAGCAGTTGCAATAACTGTTGGCAGCGTTTCATGGTGTCTTTTTCTTCATCCATGATGAGATTGATTCGAGAAAGCAGTGACTCCTCGATAAACTCAATAAGGCCTTCAAACATACGTGCTTTGCTCGGAAAGTGACGGTAGAGGGCTGCCTCTGATACGCCAACTTCAGCTGCTAATTTAGCAGTGGTTATACGTTGTCCTGGATTTGTTTCTAGCATGGTCGCCAAACATTGAAGAATATGTTCGCGACGGTTTATTTTTGGGCTTGCAGCCATTTATCAGTCCTTCACTCGATTACTACTGAGCGAGATAGCAAGGAAACGCTGCTCCGTGCTATCTATAAAATGTAGTGATGCGTTTAACGCGGTAATGTATTATTTTGTACCTGAATGACCAAACCCGCCTGCACCGCGATCTGAGCTATCAAATTCATCCACAAGCTTAAACTCAGCCTGTACGACGGGAACAAACACTAACTGCGCAAGACGGTCACCAATTTCGATAGTGAAGGGTTCACTACCACGATTCCAGCAAGAAACCATTAAGGGTCCTTGGTAATCAGAGTCGATTAACCCCACTAAGTTACCGAGCACGATACCGTGCTTATGACCTAGGCCTGAACGAGGCAATATGATGGCGGCCAAACTTGGATCTGCCACATGCACTGCAATACCGGTAGGGATAAGGACGGTTTGACCCGGTTGTATGGTGAGAGCAGTGTCGGTGATAGCGCGTAAATCCATTCCTGCGCTACCTGGAGTCGCATATGCAGGCAACGGAAACTGCGTGCCAATACGTGAGTCTAGGATCTTTAATTCAATCGGTGTTTTCATTTATTTTTTTACTTTTTCTGCGATTAGGGTGAGTAATTGCTTGGCTAACGTTTGTTTGTCAACAGGGGGTAAGTGTGTCGCACCACCGTGCCAAAACACGCTGAGCGCATTATTGTCGCTATTAAAACCAATGTTACTGTTAGACACATCATTGGCGGCGATCATATCGAGTTTCTTACGCACCAGTTTACCTTTGGCGTATTGTTCGACATTATTTGTTTCTGCTGCAAAACCAACCGTAAACGGACGTTTTGCATGGCTGGCAACGGTGGCTAAGATATCAGGATTTCGAACGAGCGCAAGCTGCATCTGTTCCGCAGATTTTTTTATTTTACTCTCTGCAATATCCGCTATTCGATAATCAGCCACTGCCGCACAACCGATAAAAATTTGGTGGTTTTCTACTTCTGGGATCACGGCATCAAGCATCTCTTGTGCTGACCCAACATCAATACGGGTGACATTCGCTGGAGTGGCTAAGTTTACAGGTCCTGCAACGAGTGTGACAGTTGCACCCATCTCAGCAGCCGCGCTAGCAAGTGCAAAGCCCATTTTTCCTGAACTGTGATTCGAGATATACCTTACCGGATCTATGGCTTCACGAGTGGGTCCTGCCGTGAGTAATAAAGAGACGCCATCTAACAATTTTGGCCCTAATAGCTGTTCGGCTCGTTCTGCAATCGCCACGGGTTCTAACATTCTGCCAGGGCCCACTTCGCCACAGGCTTGTGAGCCAGAATCTGGGCCCCATATTGTAAAGCCGCGTTGTGCTACGGTTTTTAAATTGGCTTGCGTCGCTGCATTGCGGTACATCTGCTGATTCATCGCAGGGCAAAGCACTATGGGCGCTTCTGTTGCTAGGCATGTGGTGGTGATGAGTTCATCGGCCATGCCGATACTCATGCGCGCAATTAAGTTTGCCGTGGCGGGGGCAATAATGATTAAGTCAGCCCAGCGGGCTAATTCTATATGGCCCATGGAGGCTTCAGCAGTGGGGTCGAGCAGGTCGGTGGCAACCGGATAGCCAGATAAAGCTTGGAGGGTGAGTGGTGTGATAAATTGCTGCGCACTTTGGCTCATGACGACTCTAACGTCAGCGCCACGGTCTTTTAGTTTGCGAACTAAATCAGCAGATTTATAGGCAGCAATGCCACCTCCAATTCCTAAAAGGACTTTCTTGTTTTTCAAACCCATACGTACTCTTCCATTATCATTTTGACGGATTTTAATGCCATCCGTGCAGTCGATGTGCGGCCTAAGATATCACAATCCTAAACGAGTTGATGAACAAGTTAGCAAATTCTCGACCATACTCAATGTTAAATAATAACAAGGAGGTTATTGTGGGAATTAAAGACTGGCCACAAGGCGAAGGACCAAGAGAGAAGCTACTGCTTAATGGTGCACAGCAACTATCGGATGCAGAGTTACTTGCAGTATTGCTCAGGGTTGGCCTTAAGGGCTTAAGTGCCGTCGAGTTAGCTCGTATTATGATAACCGAGTTTGGAGGGCTTAGAAGCTTGTTGACAGCGTCTCAAGCAGAAGTATGCCGTTTAGATGGAATTGGTCCAGTTAAGTATGCTCAATTGCAGGCTGCTGTAGAGATCGGTAAGCGAATTTCGAAAGAAAAGCTAAAAAGAGGCAAAATTTTATCGGATCCTGATTTAACTCGAGACTATTTAATGAGACAATTAGGGGATCGTGCCTACGAAGTGTTTGCTGTCTTACTGTTAGATAGTCAACATCGGGTGATTCAATTCGTTGAATTATTCAGGGGCACAATAAATTCTGCGTCAGTTTATCCGCGAGATGTGGTGAGCTTGGTGCTTGAGAAAAAAGCTGCGGCTGTGATCGTGTGTCACAATCATCCCTCTGGAGTTGCAGAGCCAAGTACAGCCGACAGACGAATTACTGAGCGATTGAAACAAGCCCTACAAACTATCGATGTTTCCTTGTTGGACCATATGGTTGTAGGCGATCGAGAGATAGTTTCTTTCGCTGAACGAGGGTGGATAGATTAATCTAACCCTTGATCTTTTATTTTAGATCCTGTATAAAATGCGCCCTCTGTTGTGTGCCTCAGGCGACGGCCGTGTTCGAGGTACATTAATGCTCGAGCGTTATATATATTGTTTTGGAGAAGTTTGACATGTCAAGAATATGCCAAGTAACTGGCAAGAAACCAATGGTTGGTAACAACCGTTCGCACGCGAAGAATTCTACGCGACGTCGTTTTTTACCTAACCTACAGAATCACAGATTCTGGTTAGAAATTGAAAAACGTTTCGTTAAGCTACGTATCTCTACTAAGGGTATGCGTATCATTGATAAGAAAGGTATTGAAGTTGTTGTTGCTGAACTTCGTGCCCGCGGCGAGAAGGTATAATAAACCATGGCTAAATCTAAAGGTAATCGTGAGAAGATCAAGCTAGTATCTAGCGCTAAAACTGGTCATTTCTACACGACTGAAAAAAACAAGCGTAACATGCCTGAAAAAATGGAAATCAAGAAATTTGATCCAGTTATTCGTCAGCATGTTATCTACAAAGAAGCTAAAATGAAGTAGTAACTTACTTTTAGCATCTTAAAAAGCCTCTATTTTTAGAGGCTTTTTTTTGTCTTAAAATCCGAATATACCCTCGATAATCCCCTCTCTCGCTACAACGACTGACTATTCATTTCTGCCATCATTAGCTTTATAGGCTTCAACCATTTAAATTCACATGCTTAACAATGTTATTTTATATTAATAAGTGAAAATAAATGCTGTTTAAATGAATTAAAATGCAATATCATCATTAGTGTTTATCAATGATGCAGATTGTTGCGACTGTCTATTTAGACTATAAGGTGGATTTAGCGTGCGTACTACAGAACTTGTCGATGGTTTTCGTCACTCAGCTTCCTATGTCAATGCGCATAGAGGTAAAACATTTGTCGTTATGCTTGGCGGCGAAGCGCTTGCGCAGCCGCAGTTCAAAGCCATTATTAATGATATCGCACTGCTGCATAGCTTAGGGATCAAGATTGTGCTGGTTCACGGCGCTCGGCCACAAATCGATGAAGCACTCGCTCAGCACAGCCTAACCCCTGAGTATTACAATGGTGTGAGGATCACTGAAGAAGATACCTTCAAAGTGATTAAACAGGTGGTTGGTGCATTGCAACTCGATATCACGGCTCGGCTGTCGATGAGTTTGAGTAATACTCCCATGCAGGGCGCTCAAATTAATGTGGTCAGTGGCAATTTTGTTATTGCGCAGCCATTAGGGGTTGAAGATGGTGTGGATTATAGCCTTAGCGGGAGAGTGCGACGGATTGACACTCACGGACTCAAACGGCAGTTAGACAGTGGCTGCATCGTTTTATTAGGCCCTGTAGCAGCCTCAGTCACTGGAGAGAGCTTTAACTTAACGGCTGAAGAGGTTGCGACGCAAATTGCGGTTAAGTTGAAAGCTGACAAGATGATTGGCTTTAGCGCGCATAAAGGCATTATGGATGAGCATGGAGACGTCCTTGCTGAATTGATGCCGACTGATGCCCAAAGCATACTCAATAATTTGCCAGCGCAAGCGCCACTCTGTTTAGGGACCAAGGCATTTTTACAAGCCAGTATTGATGCATGTCGTAATGGCGTGAGTCGTTGTCATTTTGTCAGTTATTTAGATGATGGTGCGCTGCTACAAGAGCTGTTTTCTCGGGACGGTATCGGAACGCAAATTGTGACAGAAAGTGCAGAGCGCTTGCGTCGTGCTTCTATCAGGGATATCGGTGGCATTTTAGATCTTATCCGACCGCTGGAGGAAAAAGGGATTTTAGTGCGCCGTTCGCGTGAACAGCTCGAAGTTGAGATAGAGCAGTTTATGCTGATTGAGCGCGATAGTTTAGTGATTGGTTGCGCTGCTTTCTACCCTTTTGAAGAGGACAACGCGGGGGAGTTCGCCTGTTTGGTGGTGCATCCAGAATACCGAGATGCTGATCGTGGCAGTCTGTTGCTGCAAAATATTATTAGCCAAGCAAGGGTAAGGGGTTACTCACGGTTGTTTGCGTTAACGACTCGCAGTATTCATTGGTTTTTAGAACATGGCTTTACGATTGTTGAAGTCGATGAGCTACCAGGGAAAAAGAAGCAGCTGTATAACTATCAACGTAAATCTAAGATCCTAGCATTAGATTTATAAGTGTTTGCGCCAAGTTCATCTTGACCTAGTGCGTCTAGTGGCCAAGGATAGAGCGACTGTATTAATGAGAACGTCCTATGACTCAGAGCTTTGATCTTGCGCCACTCAGTTCGACAGGTAACTGGAGCTTTATTGCCTTACTGGTCGGCTTTATTGGATTGGGCATTTACATCTACTATAAGGCACTGCCGCAAACCAGCAAGGTGGTAATAGCAGCGGTACTGCTACCTATGGTAGGTGCGTTTAGTTGGATGCTGTATAGCGTTAATGATGCCAAGCTCATTCTGACGACAGACTCTGTAACGGTTGATGTGCCTTTTTATGGTTTTACCCTACCGATTGAAGATGTTAATAAGCTAGAGATCCGCAAGTTAGCTTGGCAACAAGGAGCTGATCTTAGCTTAAAACCCGATCTTCGCGTTAACGGTGTGGGCATGCCTGGTTTTCAGCTCGGATGGTTTAGATTGTCAGATCAGCAAAAGGCATTTGTGGCGATAACTGAGACCGACACCGTGGTGGTGATCCCCACGTTAAGAGGCTACTCAATACTACTGAGCATAGCGCAGCCTGATGCGCTGTTAAGTGCTATCAAATAAGCCTCGTATAGCTAAACCTATTACGTAAAAAGCGAACCTTAAGGGTTCGCTTTTTTAGTATTTTTAAAGCCTACTTTTTTTGCTTTCGCTTATAGAACATATCGACAGTAAACAGGGCCAGTGCTGCCCAAATAAAGGCAAAGGTAATGCCTTTTTCTATATCAAAGGGCTCGTTAAACAAGTTTACTGCAAGAATAAACATGATGCTGGGTCCGATGTACTGAAAAAATCCGAGCATGGTGAATGGGATCCGCACTGCCGCCGCCGAAAAACACAATAGTGGCACCGTCGTCACTACACCGGCTGCGAGCAATAAAAGATTGAGATGCATGTCATTGTTCAACAGATGCGTCATTGAATCACCCATATTGCTTAATAGATAAATCAGCGCAATTGGCATCAAAATCGCGGTCTCAACCAGTAAGCCCGTTTTTGCATCGACATTGACTTTCTTACGCAGCAATCCATAACAAGCAAAAGAGCCTGCTAAGGCAAGCGATACTAGTGGAATAGATCCAAACGAAATTAGCTGTACCGACACACCAATGGCGGCTAAAGAAACCGCAGCCCACTGCAGTTTGCGCAAACGCTCACCGAGAAAAAGCATGGCTAAAAATACATTAACCAGAGGGTTAATAAAGTAACCTAAACTGGCATCGAGCATATGGTCGTTATTCACCGCCCAAATAAACAGCAGCCAGTTAGCGGCGATTAATAATGAGGTGATACACAGAACGGCTAATTGTTTAGGCTTTTTTAATAGTTGTCTGACACGACTAAAGCCGCCAAACAAGCTCATTAATAACGCTACAAAAACAAATGACCAAAGTACACGGTGCAACAATATCTCAGTTGCAGACACATCAGTTAGCAATTTAAAGTACAGCGGAGCGAAGCCCCATAGGGTGTAGGCGCAAATGGCAAATGTGATGCCTTTACGGTGTTCAATATCTTGCATTAGAATGTGCTAAAAAGAGGGAGTAGGGCGTAATTGTAATCTCGTAGTGGCGCAGACTCAAGTTCGCCGAAGTGTTTATCTACACACTGCCGTGTGACAGTGAGGAAAGAAATGCTGCCACATGAGCGCAGAGTGCGACATATAAGCATTTTTAAAAAAATGGCTATCGTGAGTTTGGTATTGAGTCGGTCATGTTTGTTAGCGTAAAGCGATGAGTGCCGTTTCACTATCGCTTATTATGCGTTCGTCTCGATTAGCCAACCATATAAGTGCCTGTGCCGAAAGCAATATGATCGCCTTTTTCATTATGCAGTTCCATTCTGGAAACTGACACTCGATTGCCTGCGCGAATGACGGTACCAGTCCCGGTAAAAATCTCGCCACGTCCTGGACGTAAATAATCGATTCTAAGATCGATGGTGCTTAAGGTTTGAATACGTTTCTCTAACTCTTCGATACTCCAGTCATCACGGCTGGCGACTAGGCCAGAAAAAGCCGTTAATCCGCCAACAACATCAAGCACGGTTGCCGTAACGCCACCATGCAATATTTTCTGATGGATATTACCAATCAATTCGGGCTTCATTTTGACGACAACTTCAACGCCTTCCACATCATAACGTTTGATATCCATGCCGAGTAAGTTGTGAAACGGCACATGTTGGTCAAACACCTCAGCGACCCTGCGTAATGTTTCTTGTTGAATAATATTACTCATTTTGCTCCCTGCTTGTTTCTTTTAGGATCAATCGCTTAGTGTTAGAGCATTTAATCTATCGCTAATGGAGCCTGTGTTGCAAGTTTAAATTTCAATCGATAAACCGTTTGGGGAGAGACAACGGCAGTTCGCTCCATTAGAATGGTCGGCCTTATATTTAACACAGGTTCACTATGGATAAGGTGGCAATCGAACAACCGGTCGATCAGTTATCAGCAAGCCTTCAGTCTGTCTTTGGATATCGCACGTTTAGAGACGGTCAGCGTGAAGTCATTGAACAGATCTGCGCTGGACAAGACTGCTTAGTGATCATGCCGACTGGCGGTGGTAAAAGCCTGTGTTATCAGCTGCCGGCATTGCAACTTTCAGGTTTAACGATAGTGGTGTCACCACTGATATCGTTAATGAAGGATCAAGTCGACAGCCTGACTCAGACTGGCGTGGCCGCTGCTTATCTTAACTCGTCTCAACCTAGGGAAGAGAGCCTAAAGATTTTGCAGCAGATGCGTTATGGCGAGCTAAAATTACTTTATGTTTCACCTGAGCGATTACTGCAAGCAAGCTTTATCGACCGGCTCCATGAGCTAAATATCTCTTTATTCGCCATTGACGAAGCGCATTGTATTTCGCAATGGGGCCATGATTTTAGACCTGAATATGCAGCGCTTGGCCGATTACGGCAGCAATTTCCTCAGGTGCCTATCATGGCATTAACCGCCACGGCAGATAATGCCACACGGGTGGATATCTGTGAGCGATTGACGATAAAGCCATTCTCGCTACTGACGAGCTTCGATAGACCTAATATTCGCTATACCGTCGCTGAAAAGCTCAATGCGGCTAATCAGTTGCGGCAGTTTATTGATGCGCAAAATGGTAACAGTGGCATCGTTTATTGTAGCAGTCGTCGCCGAGTGGACGAGGTGGCTGATCGTTTGCGCCTGCAGGGGCATCAGGCTGAAGCGTATCATGCTGGTCGCACTCAAGAAGAGCGAGCTAATGTGCAAGATCGCTTTCTAAAAGATCAACTGGATATTGTCGTGGCAACCGTGGCCTTCGGCATGGGGATCAATAAGTCTAACGTGCGTTACGTGGTGCACTACGATATTCCTAAAAGCGTTGAAGCTTATTACCAAGAAACGGGCCGAGCAGGTCGAGACGGTCTGGACTCCGAAGCGCTGATGTTATTTGACCCTGCCGACATCGGTAGAGTTAGGCATCTTATTGATCAATCGGAACCCGGGCCGCAGCAACAGGTAGAGTTTCATAAGCTCAACACTATGGCTGCCTTCGCTGAGGCGCAGACATGTCGTCGCCAAGTCTTGCTGCACTATTTTGATGAAAGCGCGTTAGAGCCATGCGGTAACTGTGATATTTGTTTGGACCCACCGAAAAAATACAATGGCATTCAAGATGCCCAAAAAGTGCTGTCGTGCATTTATCGACTCGGGCAACGTTTTGGTGTGAACCACCTGATTGAAGTGCTGAGAGGTTCTAAAGCGGCCACTGTGATGGAGCGGGGGCACAACAAACTTTCGACCTGGGGAATAGGTAAAGAGAAAAGCCATGAACATTGGTTAAGTGTCATTCGTCAGCTTATCCATCTAGGGCTTGCTAACCAAGATATCACTCGTGGCTCTTCGGTTACCCTTAACCCTTCAGCACGAACGGTATTAAAAGGCGAAGTTGAGTTATTACTGGCTGAGCCAAGAATCGTCATTCAAACCACTAAGCGCCGTGGCCATAATCCTAAAGCGCCAATCAATTATGATCGTAAACTCTTTGCCAGGCTTAAGTTATTGAGACGCACCATGGCCGAGGAGCTAGATGTACCGCCATATTTGGTGTTTAACGATGCCACTTTAGCTGAGATGGCCTCTATTTTACCCACCAGTCCCGCTGAGTTACTGGCGGTTAATGGTGTTGGTGAGCGAAAATTAGAACGTTTTGGTGGTGAGTTTTTAGATGAGATTGAAAACTACTTAGCCGAAGGATAATGAGCTTGGTTTAGTTCGTTTTTAGCTTTCTCAGTTGGTTAATATTGGCTCGCTTTATCATTGAATGCAGATCATCAAACTGTTGCATAGATGCTAGGCCAATATTGACTTTGCTCTCTTCTTGCCACACTGAAATGGTACTCGATAGCTGCTTAATCACATTCATCGCACCCTGCTCTGATGTATGCGGCAGCATGATGATGATCTGCTGATCAGATTGCTGTAATAACACATCTTGTTCCCGCAACTTTGTTTGTAGTTGTTCTATAACAATCAGCACATCAGCAGCAATAATATGCTTGGGATTAAAGACTAATAAGGACAAAGGGTAGCCAGCCTGTTTATTGATATTGAGCAGATCTTCAAGAGATTTCTTCTTATCCATCTTGGTGTCAAGATTGACTACGAGGTGTTCAGTTTGTTTTTGTTGCGGTAGTTTTCTTTGGTACCAAGTGATGAATATAACCAAACTGACGATCACTAACGCGATAGGGAAAAAAGAACTGAGCATTATCCCATTGGATGTTGTTGCCGTGATAAGGGAGTGTGTTGGCGGGGTTATCTGCTCTTTACGGCTTAAATCTGCCTTTAGCTGAGATAACCAAATATTCTTAATCGATAGCGTTTCATTTTCGAGAGCCTCTAATTGTTTAAGCTGATATTGATACGCGAGTGAGAACTTTCCCTGCTCTGCAAAGTAAGTCGCCAAAGTGGCATAGCAATTCTTTAAATCTGAGTAACGAGCATTGTCCTTCGCCAATGATATTGCTTGTTCCATTAGTGTCAAACCCGCAGCTTCATTATCCCGCTTTAGATTAACTTGGGCATTTAGCCATAAAACACTAATGGTGTTAATAGCATCAGCTTCCTTACGAAATGTACTTAAACTGAGGTTTAATAATTGTTCTGCGCTACTGTATTTCCCGCTGTCAAAATCAATAAGTGCAATTGTTTTGTAAGCAATCGCAAGCTCCAACGGTGTGCTTAACTCGGCGAGCTTGACTCTTGCTATCTGAGTATACTTATTACGCAGGTTTGGTTGTTGATTTTGCTGGGCGAATCTTGCCATATCGAGCGCAATAAAAAGTAACACTTTTCCTTGTGTTGTCTCTTCATTCAAGGCTTTTTTCAAGTTTTTCTCTGCCTCTTTTTGTTCGCCTATCTCGGCCAACTGTTTGGCCATTGATGTGTATAGGTAGCCTTTAGGCGGCCAAGTCCATTTTTGTTTTTGTTGAGTAATGTCTGGATAGATATCGAGGGCTAATCGTAGATCTTCAATGGCCGCGTTGTTGTGATTAACATTGGCATTAAGCAGGCTTCTTAGCCAGAGGCCACCTATCAACGCTTGAGGCTGTTTTAGCTGACGTGACAATGAAATAGAGGAGTATAACAGCGGTAATGCTTGTTGATAGTCACCGAAGTTTGCATAAGCTTGCGCCATACAGTTTAAAAAGTAGGGCCGAGCTTGTTCAAGTCCTAATTGTTTTGCCCTAGCTTCGCTTAAACGTGCGAGATTGACTGCTGCCGCATTTTCGCCAAGTTGAATATAGGATTCACATTTAAGCGCACTTAAGCGCATTAATATAGAGTCTGATCTTACTACCCCCTCAAAGTGACCTTCGAGCGTATTAATCTCTGACAATGCTTGACTTGGATATTGAAATACAAGGGTATTTAATTGATCAAGTTGTTCTAACGTGCCCGCATATACTGGCGAAACCCAGCATGCCAGACAAAGAACGATGATCCTAAAATCCATTTTTAGCTCCAGTGGTAACTCTTCAATCCGCTTTCCATTAGCAGAACGGAGCTATTATAACCATTTTATCTAAAAATATGCATAAAAAAGCTGAACAGTTGAGAATATTGCGACATCACTCTATTTTCGGTGCTGCTTAGCAATAATATCTCGAGATAGTGTTTGTTGTTGACTTTAAGTGTCGCTATTGTCATTTGCGTAAGCAATGTTAGGCTTGTTAAATGCTGAAGTTGAGCAATTTAGACTTGACACAGATGGCTGGTCGCGTTAAAAATTAACTCTGTCAGCAACTCATGCTGAAATATTTATTTAATAAAGATGAATAATCATTGATGAAACACACAAGCACACTATTCCGACTCCTCATTCTCATTCTCGCAGTCACTGCGCGGCGGATATAGTGCTACACGCTTGAGAAAGCCAGCATTTATAAACCCCGCACATAATACGCGGGGTTTTTTGTATTTAAATTGCCTGAAAGCATAACTGAACGTTTGAAGTTCAATGGAGATAATAGATGTCTAACCGCGTGATTATATTTGACACGACACTACGTGATGGCGAGCAAGCATTAGCTGCTAGTTTAACGGTTAAAGAAAAGCTTCAAATTGCGTTGGCCTTAGAACGTCTTGGCGTTGATATCATGGAAGTTGGTTTTCCGGTGTCATCACCGGGTGATTTTAAGTCGGTGCAGACGATTGCTAGAACGGTAAAGAATAGCCGTGTTTGTGCACTAGCAAGGGCATTAGAAAAAGATATCGATGCAGCCGCACAAGCATTATCGGTTGCTGATCAATTTCGTATCCATACCTTTATATCAACCTCAACCATTCACGTTGAAAGTAAGCTTAAGCGTTCTTTTGATCAAGTATTGGAAATGGCAGTGGCTGCTGTTAAGTATGCGCGCCGCTTTACCGATGATGTTGAATTCTCATGTGAAGATGCTGGTCGAACCCCTATTGATAACCTTTGCAGAATGGTTGAAGAGGCCATTAAGGCTGGTGCTCGCACCATAAACATTCCTGATACTGTCGGTTACACCGTACCGAGTGAATTCGGTGGCATTATTCAAACCTTGTTTAACCGAGTACCTAATATCGACCAAGCCGTTATCTCGGTTCATTGTCATGACGACCTTGGTTTATCGGTGGCTAACTCTATAACTGCAGTGCAGCACGGTGCCCGCCAAATTGAGTGTACCGTCAACGGTATTGGTGAGCGTGCCGGTAACTGTTCGTTAGAAGAGATCGCGATGATTTTGTCGACCCGTAAAGGCACCTTGGGTCTAGAGACAGGCATTAATGCCAAAGAGATCCATCGTACTTCGAGTTTGGTGAGCCAGCTTTGTAATATGCCAGTGCAGGCAAACAAAGCCATTGTGGGCGCTAACGCCTTCACACACTCTTCCGGTATTCATCAAGATGGTATGTTAAAAGCGAAAAATACCTACGAGATTATGACACCAGAAAGTATCGGCTTAAACCGTAGCAATCTGAACATGACGTCACGCTCTGGAAGACATGTTATTAAGCATCGTATGAGTGAACTCGGTTATAGCGAGCAAGATTACGACATGGACGTGCTGTATAACGATTTCTTAGTGTTGGCGGACAAAAAAGGCCAGGTGTTTGATTACGATCTTGAAGCGTTAGCCTTTATGGAAGCACAAGCGGAAGATGATGATCATTTTAAGCTGCAGCAGTTAGTGGTGCATTCAGATTCTACCGAAGGCAGCGCTACAGCCACCGTTAAAATTGAAGTCAATGGTCAAACGATTACCGAAGCGGCTATTGGTAATGGCCCTGTCGATGCAGCTTATAAAGCGGTTGCTCGTGCAAGTGGCTGTGAGATAGACATCACTAGCTACCAGCTTGGCGCGAAAGGCGAAGGGCAGAATGCACTGGGTCAGGTCGATATTACCGCCAGTTATCGTCAGCAGAACTTCCACGGTGTCGGACTTGCCACAGACGTTGTTGAAGCCTCGGCTAAAGCATTAGTTCATGTGATGAACCTTACTTGGCGAGCCGATAAAGTCGCTGATTGTAAGCAGAAGATTAAACAGAATAAGCAAGAACTCGGCTGTGTTTAGGCTTTAAACATAGCAATAGTTTGATGTACCCGATTTGAATATAAGAAAAATTTAAAGGAGATAGTTGTCGTATGAGTTATCAAATAGCAGTGTTAGCTGGAGATGGGATTGGTCCTGAAGTCATGGCAGAAGCCCGTAAAGTACTTACGGCTATTGAGGAACGCTTTGCTCTTTCTATTGAATATACTGACTACGATGTTGGCGGCGCCGCGATTGATAATCAAGGTTGCCCGTTACCGGAGGCGACTCTTAAAGGCTGTGAAGCCGCTGACGCTATTCTTTTTGGTTCAGTAGGCGGTCCTAAGTGGGAACACTTAGCGCCAAATGATCAACCAGAGCGTGGAGCATTATTGCCGCTGCGTGGTCACTTTGAGCTGTTCTGTAATATGCGTCCGGCTAAATTACATGCTGGGCTTGAGCATATGTCACCGCTGCGCAGTGATATTTCATCACGTGGATTTGATATACTTTGCGTGCGAGAACTCACCAGTGGTATCTATTTTGGTAAGCCTAAAGGCCGTCAGGGCGAAGGTGAAAACGAAGAAGCGTTTGATACCATGCGTTATAGCCGTAAAGAGATCACCCGTATTGCTAAAATTGCTTTTGAGACCGCTCAAGGTCGTCGTAAAAAAGTCACCTCCGTTGATAAAGCGAATGTGCTGGCATGTTCAGTGTTATGGCGTGAAGTTGTTGAAACGGTAGCGAAAGATTATCCAGATGTTGAGCTTGAACATATCTATATTGATAATGCGACCATGCAACTATTACGTCGCCCCAATGAGTTTGATGTGATGCTCTGTTCTAACTTATTTGGCGATATCATCTCTGACGAGATAGCCATGCTAACCGGATCTATGGGCTTACTATCGTCTATCAGTATGAACAGTTCAGGTTTTGGTTTGTATGAGCCCGCTGGCGGCAGTGCGCCAGATATTGCGGGTCAAGGTATTGCCAATCCAGTGGCGCAGATTTTGTCTGCAGCTTTGTTATTGCGCCATAGCTTAAAGCAAGAAGCAGCCGCAACGGCGATAGAGTTAGCGGTAGGTAAAGCATTAGGTGACGGTTATTTAACCGGTGAATTACTGCCAGCTGAGGAGCGTCACAATGCAAAATCAACCCGCCAAATGGGCGATTATATTGCTCAGCTTGTAAGAGAAGGTGTTTAACAATGGCTAAGACGTTATATGAAAAGGTATGGGATGACCATATTGTGGTGGCGACAAAAGGTGAAGCACCGATTATCTATGTCGATAGACATCTCGTCCATGAAGTGACCTCGCCTCAAGCATTTAGTGGTTTGCAAGTGGCGGGTCGCAAAATGCGCGCCCCAGAAAAAACTTTTGCCACCATGGACCATAACACCTCAACGACCAGTGCTAGCTTGGATGCCTTAAGTATTATGGCGCGCACTCAAGTGCAAACCTTGGAGCGCAACTGTAAAGAGTTTGGTGTGCGTCTTTATGATATTCATCATAAGAACCAAGGTATTGTGCATGTAATGGGCCCTGAACTGGGTATTACCTTACCGGGCACTGTGATTGTATGTGGCGATTCACATACTGCAACTCACGGCGCTTTTGGGGCGTTAGCATTTGGTATCGGTACCTCGGAAGTTGAACATGTGATGGCAACGCAGACGTTACGTCAGCTAAAAGCCAAGACCATGAAGATTGAAGTGCGTGGCCACGTTGCTGATGGCATTACCGCAAAAGATATCGTACTGGCAGTTATTGGTAAGATTGGCATGGACGGCGGTACGGGCTACGTGGTTGAGTTTTGTGGCGAAGCCATTGAAGCGCTTAGCATGGAAGGCCGCATGACCGTGTGTAACATGGCCATCGAGATGGGCGCCAAAGCGGGCATGATAGCCCCTGACGCAACCACCGCTGCGTACATTAAGGGTCGTGAATTCGCACCAAAAGGCGACAATTGGGAGCAAGCCGTTGCGGCTTGGGCGCAATTGAAAACAGACGATGATGCAGTATTTGATGCGACGGTGACGCTTGAAGCGGGCGATATTGCTCCACAGTTAACTTGGGGAACCAACCCTGGACAAGTCGTCGCGATTGACCAATTGGTGCCTAATCCAATTGATGCCATCAATTCAACGGTTCGTTCAAGTATCGAGAAAGCCCTTAAATATGTTGATTTGAGCGCAGGCACCTTAATGACAGATGTAGACATTAATAAGGTGTTTATCGGTTCATGTACTAACTCTCGTATTGAGGACCTTCGCGCTGCTGCGGTACATGCTAAAGGGCGTCAAGTTGCCCAAGGCGTGACTGCGATAGTGGTGCCAGGTTCTGGGCTGGTGAAGGAGCAAGCTGAAGCAGAAGGCTTAGATAAGATATTTTTGGATGCAGGCTTTGAGTGGCGTCTACCGGGGTGCTCTATGTGCTTAGCGATGAATGACGATAAGTTAGAAGCGGGCGATCGCTGCGCATCGACGAGTAACCGTAACTTTGAAGGTCGACAAGGGCGAGGTAGCCGCACTCACTTGGTGAGTCCCGCTATGGCCGCTGCTGCAGCTATTGCAGGTCATTTTGTTGATATCCGTAAACCTTACTAGAGAGTTAAGTTATGCAACCATTTATTGCACACACAGGGCTTGCGGTTATCATTGATAGCGCAAACATTGATACCGACCAGATTATTCCGAAGCAGTTTTTGTCTAAGGTGACCCGCGATGGTTTTGGCATTCACCTGTTCCATGACTGGCGTTATCTTGATGATGCCGGCAATGAGCCTAATCCTGATTTTAGTTTAAATAAACCCCGTTATAAAGGGGCCTCAGTCTTAGTCTCGCAAGAGAACTTTGGCTGTGGTTCTAGTCGAGAACACGCCCCATGGGCACTGGCTGACTTTGGTTTAAAAGCCATTATTGCCCCGAGCTTTGCCGATATCTTTTATGGCAACTCAATCAACAATGGTTTATTGCCCGTTCAGTTAACAGAAACAGAAGTTGCTCAATTGATCACAGAGATTGAAGCGCAACCAGGCGCCGAGGTCCATGTTGACCTGCAAGCATTAACTGTGACGTCGCCGTCTGGCGCGGTGTTTAGCTTCCAAATAGCGGAATCTGCCAGACACAACTTGCTAAATGGTCTCGATGCGATTGGATTGACGTTAGCTCAATCTGATGCGATTGCAACGTACGAAGCAAATTTACCGGCATGGAGAGTTTAACTAAAGCCTGAAAATGTGATTATTAAGCGTACATCTGTACCAGCGTATCGTGTTAAGAAAGCCATTTAGGTTTAAACCTAAATGGCTTTTGTTTTAAATGTTACCGCCAACCAGTTAACGCATTGTAATTATGGGTTTATTTAGTTTTGGCTTAAGACTTTTTGCATCCATTGCTTTTTAGGTAGTGATTTATGCTACTAGAGTTTGTTTTTTTGAGTGTACGTTTGTTTTTCTTTTTGTTGTTATTATTCATTTGTAATTATTGCCTTTTTATGTGATTTTATTTTTTGACTTGTCTGCTTTAGCGACGTTTTCTGCGCGTTTGTATCCTGTTTTAAATTTTAAACTGTGATCTGTAATGGGTTATCACTGCTCTTAATGCTTTTTGGTGGTGTTTTATGCTGTTTTTATTAAAACGCTTGTAAAGATATTCTGTGCTTGTAAAATCCGCTCCACTTTAAAGTGGAGTGATTACTCTACTTGTTGTAATTACATAATTAGAGAATAAAAATGAATAAGCGTTTATTAACACTTGCCGTTAGCACGGTACTTTTGGGGAATGTGACACAGGTTCAAGCTGCTGGATTCCAGCTAGCTGAATACTCAGCTACGGGCCTTGGGCGTGCGTTTGCTGGTGAAGCGGCAATGGCTGATAACGCAGCTGCACAGTTTCGTAATCCGGCGATGTTGACTTATTTAACGGGTACTCAAATGACGGCGGGCGCCATTTTGGTTATGCCGAATATCGATATCAACGGCGAAGTGACCTATACCGATGGCACTAACCCTACTTCTGCAAAAGATATCGCTGACGATGCTGTTATTCCAAACTTCTATGTATCTCATCAGATAAACCAACAGTGGTTTGTTGGTCTTGCGCTAGGCAGCAACTTTGGTATGGCGACTGAGCTCGATGATGATTTTCGCGGTACTCAATTTGGTAATGAAGCATCAGTAACCACAATCGAAATTAACCCGAATGTGGCTTACCGCATTAATGATCAATTTAGTATTGGTGCTGGTGTGCGCTTTGTTATTGGCGAAGGCAGCATTGGTGCGAAAAGTTCAGTTGACACCGTTCTTCCTACTCCTATGGGCAATTTGTCAGTACCAAAGGGAACAACGCTCAAATACATGGAAGGTGATGATACTGCTTGGGGCTGGCAGCTTGGTGGTGCTTGGCAGATCAATGCCGATAACCGTATCGGACTGAACTATCGATCTGCTGTGGATCAAAACCTTGAAGGAGAAGCTGGCGGTTTAGCCTTTAATCCTATGGATCCTAACATGAAAATGGCGGGCTCTATGGAGCTGTCATTGCCAGCAACTGCTGAAATTGCTTCATTCCATCAACTCAGTGAGAAGCTAGCGATCCATGCCAGCATCAACTGGACTGATTGGAGTTCATTCGACAAGCTTGAAGCCATTATTCCATCGCTATCTGAGCCGACTCAACTAGTGAAGCAAGAAAACTGGGAAGACAACTACCGTTTTGCACTGGGTACCACTTATCAGTTAAACGACACTCTTAGCATGAGAGCGGGTGTTGCATATGACAAGTCAGCAGTATCTGATGCAAACCGTACTCTAACAATTCCAGAAATGGATCGTCTCTGGTTGAGTGCGGGTATGGGTTACCGCATTAGTGAAAACTTTGATATGGACTTTGGCCTGACTTACATCTTTGCTGATGAATCTCCAGTGGTTGAACCTCGTCCTGGTATCCCATCAGATGATTCTTCTGCACACTTTGGTGGTACTTTTAGTGGAACGACCAGCGGCAATATTTTGTTAGTCGGTATTCAAACAAGTTACCGCTTCTAAACTCATAATATTGTAAGTAGCATGGCACTTACAACACGCGAGTGTTGTTCTGTAACGTTATAAGCCTCGCAATTGCGAGGCTTTTTACTTTCTATTGGGGTTGGATTATTAGATGAGTTTCATGGTAAAAAAGACTAATAGTTATCTTTGTGCTTGGTCTAAAGGCTCATGCTAAGGGCCATTGGTCTCTCTGGTACAGAAATGCTGACGTAGACCTCATCAAAAAATGAACTGGGTGCGGCAATGGCAGATTATTTGTAGTACTTACCGATGCTAAAGTGACTCCGGCTCAAGTGGTTGGCTCTGCTAATGATGTCAGCACGGTTATGAAGGTCACCTGGAGCTATAAGGGTGAAACGTCGGCGGATAATAGTCATATTGTGCAACCGGAAATCGGCCTGCTACAAGATACACGTCAATAAGGAAGTTTTTTGTGTCAAAGAAATATGTCATAGCGCTTGATCAAGGCACTACCAGTTCTAGAACCATCGTTTTTGATCATAACGCGAATATGGTGGCGAGCTCTCAGCGAGAGTTTGGGCAAATTTATCCCAAGCCGGGTTGGGTTGAGCATGATGCGATGGAGATATGGGCATCTCAAAGCTCAACGCTAATAGAAGCATTGGCAAGAGCCGATATTCATAGTGAGGACGTCGCAGCGATTGGCATCACTAATCAGCGTGAGACCACGGTTATTTGGGACAAAATAACGGGTAAACCAGTCTATAACGCGATTGTATGGCAATGCCGAAGAAGCAAAGTGATATGCGATGAATTGAAAGCACAGGGGCTTGAAGATTACGTTAGAGATACCACGGGCTTGCTGTTAGATCCTTATTTTTCAGGTACTAAAATAAAATGGATCCTAGACAATGTTGATGGCGTAAGAGCGCGGGCTGAAAGAGGCGAGCTTTTATTTGGCACCATAGATACTTGGTTAGTCTGGAAGCTTACCGAAGGTAAAGTGCATGTCACTGATCCAACCAATGCCTCGCGTACGTTATTGTTCAATATTCATCGCCAAGAGTGGGATGAAAAGCTGCTTAATGCACTTAATATCCCACGATCCATTCTTCCTGAAGTCAAACCGTCGTCAGCGATCTATGGTCACACCCGTATTGTGGGCGAGGGCGGCAGCATTGCGATTGCAGGGATCGCTGGCGACCAGCAATCAGCGTTGTTTGGTCAACTATGCATTGATGAAGGCATGGCAAAAAATACCTATGGTACTGGCTGCTTTTTATTAATGAACACGGGCACAGAAGCGGTGAAGTCAAAGCATGGTTTACTAACAACCATTGCGGTCGGGGCTAAAGGCGAAGTCAATTATGCGCTCGAAGGGTCGGTATTTATGGGGGGCGCGACCATTCAATGGCTGCGTGATGAGTTAGGTCTTATTCGAGATGCACAAGATACGGAGTACTTTGCCTCAAAAGTAGATGACACCAATGGCGTATATCTGGTGCCGGCATTTGTTGGATTAGGTGCACCGTATTGGGATCCTGACGCTCGAGGCGCATTAGTTGGGCTGACACGTGGTGCAAATCGTAATCATATTATTCGTGCAGCACTTGAAGCTATTGCCTACCAAAGTCGAGATCTGCTTGATGCGATGAGTAAAGACAGTGGTGTGCAGCTTAAGCAGATAAAAGTGGACGGGGGGGCGGTTGCCAACGACTTTTTAATGCAGTTTCAAGCCGATATCACTAATGTAGAAGTGTTGCGTCCAGAGTTAACTGAAACCACGGCGATGGGGGCTGCATTCTTAGCGGGATTAGCGGTCGGCTTTTGGAGTTCTACAGCAGAGCTTAAGCATAAATCGGGCATAGAGCGACGTTTTAAACCGCAGCTGAATGATGCTGCTAGAGCCACTCTGTATGATGGCTGGAAAGAAGCGGTGGCTAGAACACGTTAGATATTGATGTCGATATGAGGAAAGGGCGAGTCATCTTCTTTATCAGCTGGAGAGTGTCGTTCTTCGTCATCACGCCTATCTTCGACATAGTTTTTACGTCTTTCTAACGTTGGTTCTAGCTGATAAAGACCGGGTGGGTTTTTACGTCTTTCCTCTCGAGACTGACGTCTTTCTAAATTTGGCGGTAGTTGTGATTGTGGTTGTTCATGACTATCCGCTGCAATCGCGGCACTATTATCTACTGGCTTTACACCATTTTTCTGTTTAATCTCACGCAGTGGTGGTCGTGCAAGCATGGCGTAAACACTGTCTAAACTGATCATACTGCTCCCTCTTTGTAAGTTATTGATACCTTATATATCGACCGCTACTGATTAAAATTTAGCCTGTTGGTGATGTTTTTCGAAATGAGTGATGGTTTAAGTCAAAGACTCCACCTTATTGGGGCTTTAATCGTATTGACCATCGTTGATATCTGCTCGAATCCCTGACGGTGACAACCAGATTCTGTGTTTGACTGTAAGATATTTATGATTAAGGCATGGTAATGGGTTAAATATTGTTAACCCTATTTTATCTGCAGCTCTCTGAAAGTGGCTTTTACTTCGGTAAATAGACTAATTAAGGCTTCGTTAATAAATGGCTGTAGGGAAAAAACATCCTTAAAGTACGACCTCAGATCCACTCTATTACTCTCTACTGTCTGTTTTTCCTACTGATTAGAAATTTTGAATAACCTAGCTCCCACAAAATCCCCTATTTGTGCACTCGATTACAACTAGATGAAAACTGGCTGCTAACCCGCTTGGTTACTGGATTTTAAATAGAGCAGAATCCTTGACAATTCTTGCATTCTGTCCCTAAACTTAGCTGTTGTGGGGAAATGTGGAAATTTGTGGATTTTAATAATTTAACAAGGATGACTTAAGGTGTTTTCTGGGGCGAGTGCTATCAGCTTAGATGCTAAAGGACGGGTCGCGATACCAAAACGGTACCGTGAGTCTTTGCATGCCCATCATAACAGCCAATTAGTGATTACTGTCGATATTCAATCACCTTGTTTACTGGTCTATCCAATACAAGAGTGGGAGCAAGTTGCCGCTAAATTATCCCAATTATCAGATACACAACCTGCCGAGCGCGCGATCAAACGCATGCTACTTGGTTATGCCCATGAATGTGAGCTTGATGGCAATGGCCGAATTTTACTGCCGACACCCTTACGTCAATACGCCAATTTAGAAAAGCGGGCGATGTTAGTCGGTCAGCTTAATAAGTTTGAGCTGTGGGACGAAGCTGCTTGGCAGCAACAGATTGAAGAGAGTCGCATTGCGATTCTTAATGAAGATTTAGCAGCTAACTCACGTTTAGCTGACTTTTCGCTCTAACGAGTGATATTAACCAATAGAAGATGAACATGACGCAATCATTTGAACACCTATCCGTCTTGCTGACAGAAACCGTCGCAGGCCTAAACATACGGGAAGATGGCATCTACATTGATGGTACCTTCGGCCGCGGTGGACATTCAAGAAAAGTGCTAGAGCAGTTAGGCCCTAATGGTCGTTTGATCGCTATCGATAGAGATCCACAAGCTATTGTTGCAGCCCAGCAGTTTGAAGACGATAGTCGATTCCAAATTGTGCATGGTGGCTTTGGACAGTTAGCAGAATATGTAGAAGAGTTAGGCCTAAAAGGCAAAATCGATGGTGTATTACTTGATTTTGGTGTGTCTTCGCCTCAATTAGATGACGCTGAGCGTGGTTTTAGTTTCTTGCGCGATGGTCCCCTTGATATGCGCATGGATAACTCACAAGGCCAAACGGCAGCTCAATGGATTGCCCGCGCTGAAATTGAAGATATGGCATGGGTATTTAAGACCTATGGCGAAGAGAAAAATTCTCGACATATTGCGCGTTGTATTGCGGCCGATCGAGAGAAAGAACCCTTTTTACGCACCAAAGCGTTAGCTGACCTTATCGCACGTATTTCTAAAAATAAAGAGCGTAATAAGCATCCTGCAACACGTGTGTTTCAGGCGATTCGAATTTATATCAATAGTGAGCTTGAACAAATTGATCAAGCGCTTGAAGGGGCATTAAAAGTACTTGCACCTGAAGGTCGCCTATCAGTAATTAGCTTCCACTCATTAGAAGATCGCATGGTTAAGCGTTTTATTCGCCGTCACAGTCAAGGGGCAAGTGTGCCACATGGGCTACCTATCACCGAAGCAGAAATTAATAAAACTCGTAAGTTAAAAGGCATAGGCAAAGCCATTAAACCGTCAGTGGAAGAGGTTGAACGTAACGCGAGATCGCGCAGTTCAGTATTGCGTATTGGCGAGCGCTTACCCTACGATATTGACGAACAGTAAAGACTACGGTGAGTAAATCGCAGCTTAATCTGCCCCGTATTGTACTGCTCGATTTGTGGCACCACAAATGGGTCATGGTGGTCGCACTATTGGTGATGCTTAATGCTATTGCTGTGGTGTATACCAGTTACGAAGGTCGGCAATACATTAGTCAGTGGGAGCTGTTGTTACAAGAGCGAGACCGATTAGATATTGAATGGCGAAACCTGCTACTTGAAGAGCAGTCTCGCTCAGAACATAGCAGGGTAACTCGGATGGCGACCAAAGAGCTCAATATGAGGCGGCCATTACCTAAAGAAGAGGTAGTAGTAAGAGTGCGATGAATAAACAAGCAAAGCGCAAACAGAAACCAAAGTTAATTCAATGGCGTTTATACGTTGTTGTGGCGTTTGTTTGCTTGTTATTTAGCAGTCTTATTGGGCGAGCGGCTTATATTCAGATCATTGAGCCGGAAAAGCTGCGTCATGAAAGTGATATGCGTACGTTAAGAACAACGAGCCGCGAAGTACAGCGTGGCTTGATCACCGATCGTAATGGTGAAATGTTAGCGGTCAGCGTACCCGTTAAGGCGGTTTATGCCGATCCTAAAGTGGTGCATGATGAAAATGGCTTCGTTGATATGCGCCGCTGGCAGGCATTAGCTGACGTGCTGCACGAGCCAAAAGATAAGATCCTCAAACGTGTACAAGCTAATCCGCGTAAACGCTTTACCTATTTGAAACGCCAAGTCACCCCCGCGGTTGCTGACTATATCAAAAAACTCAAACTGCCCGGAATCTATCTTAAGCCCGAATCGCGTCGCTATTATCCAACTAGCGAAATATCGGCACAGTTAGTGGGTATTACCAATATTGATGATCTTGGTATCGAAGGTATTGAAAATACTTACAACGATTGGTTAACGGGGACGCCGAGTAAACAGAAAGTGCGTAAATCTCGCGATGGCCACGTGGTTGAGCGTTTGGATATGGTGCAAGAGGGTGAAAGCCCGAATGATCTTGTATTAAGTATCGATCAGCGAATTCAACAATTAGCATATCGAGAGATAAAAAAAGCCACTGAAGTTAATCAAGCCACCTCAGCATCGATTGTGGTGCTAGATGTGAATACTGGCGAAGTGCTAGCGATGGCCAACACGCCATCTTATAACCCCAATTCTCGAGAGAACTTACAGAGCTATCGGATGCGCAACCGCGCCTTAACGGATGCCTATGAACCTGGTTCAACCATTAAACCTTTTGTAGTGGCTGCAGCACTTGATGCAGGCTATATCAAACAGGACGACATTATAAAAACCAGTCCAGGTCGTATACGCATCGGTGGCAAGATAGTGCGTGATGGGCGTAATTATGGTGATCTTTCTCTTAGCGGCATCCTTGTTCACTCCAGTAATGTTGGTATGAGCAAAATAGCCTTATCAATGCCAGTACAAGAGTTATTAGGTTCTCTGCAAACAATGGGCTTGGGTAACTACTCGGGGATTAACCTCGAAGGCGAAAGCGCGGGTCTTATCCATGACCGTAGGCGTTGGTCAGAGTTTGGGCGGGCGACGTTATCATTTGGCTATGGCTTAATGGCGACCCCTTTACAGCTCGCCAGAATGTACGCGACTCTCGGCAGTAAAGGTGTGCTTTATCCTGTTTCAATCTTAAAACTCAAGCAAAAACCTGAAGGTACTCAAGTGATATCCGCTGAAGTCGCGCAGAGCGTGATGGAGATGCTCGTAGGCGTAACGGAGAAAGGCGGCACGGCACGTAAAGCGCATATTGAAGGTTATCCCGTTGCAGGTAAAACGGGGACTGCCCGTAAAGCCGTTGCCGGAGGCTATGGTGAGGATTATGTGGCTATTTTTGCTGGAGTAGCTCCAGTACATAATCCCAGACTTGCCATTGCCGTTATCGTTAATGAGCCTAAAGGCGACCGCTATTATGGCGGTGATATCGCAGCTCCTGTCTTTGCATCCGTAATGTCTGCTGCGCTGCAGATGTTAAATGTAGAACCAATTTCTAGCCGCGAGAAAGTTCGTTTGGCAGCTTTATCTAGGAATGCAGAATAATGTTAATTCGAGATCTCCTTGCTCCTTGGTTTCACTATTCCGGAAGAGACGTATTTAATGATTTAACGCTTGATAGCCGTGCGCTAAAAGTGGGAGATCTATTTGTTGCAGTACCTGGTTATCAGGTCGATGGACGACAGTATATTAAGGCCGCTTTTGCCAAGGGCGCAGCGGCAGTGTTGGTGCATACCGATTCTCCCGAAGAACATGGCAATATTACCTCCGAGATGGGGCTGGAAATTGCTTTTTTCCAGCTTAATCGACAAGTGTCGGCGCTCGCAGCGCAGGCTTACCCAATGTCGAGTCAACGCCCACGAATTATCGGTGTGACGGGGACAAATGGTAAAACATCAGTCACCCAGTTAATTGCTCAGTTACAGCAACTTCAACATAAGCAAGCTGCGGTAATGGGGACGTTAGGCAATGGCTTGTGGGGCAAGCTAGTCGACAGTGGCAATACCACAGCGGATGCCATTACTCTTATTAAGCAGTTACAAGATTTTGAAATTAGCCATGCCGATACGTGTGCGATGGAGGTGTCGAGTCACGGCTTAGTGCAGGGCCGCGTCGAAGCGGTACCGTTTGATGTTGCAGTATTTACCAATTTGAGTCGTGATCATCTTGATTATCATCACACGATGGAGGCTTATGGAGCGGCCAAGCAGCGACTTTTTCATTTTAGCTCTTTACGCGCAGGGCTGATTAATTGTGATGACGCAACTGGCGCGTCATGGTTAGCACAAACATCTTCCGCTAAAACACCAGCGTCTAAAACATTAGCTTTCAGCATCAAAGGTGATACCAAAGCGGATATCTACGCCAAGCATTGTCAATATCATGATGGCGGTGTGTCATGCATCCTCGTTTGGCCTGAAGGTGAAGCTACGTTGGTGTCGCCATTACTGGGCGACTTTAACTTGTCTAATTTAGTGGCTGCATTAGGCGCGCTATATCTTGTTGGTGCAGATATGGCTGCCCTTGTTAAGTCCGCCGCCATGCTGACCCCCGTTGCAGGACGAATGGAGCGTTTTACGACGACCAATAAGGTTACCTTAGTGGTTGATTATGCACATACGCCCGACGCCATTGAGCACGCTTTACAGGCATTAAGAGTGCATTGTAAAGGGCAGCTATGGTGTCTGTTTGGTTGTGGCGGTGATCGTGATGCTGGTAAGCGTCCGATGATGGCTCGCAGTGCTGAACAGTTTGCCGACCACGTGATGGTGACCAGTGACAATGCTCGCAGTGAAAACCCAGAAGAAATTATCGCGAATGTATTTTCCGGATTTACTGAACCGCAAAAAGCGCAATCACAAGTCAATCGAAAAACAGCGATCAGAGAGGTCGTGGCGATGGCTAAAGCGGGTGACATGGTGTTAATCGCTGGCAAAGGACATGAAACCTATCAAGAAGTTAATGGTGAAAAATTGAATTACGACGAACGAGCTTTTACGCAAGCGATAGCGGAAGGTAATGCATGATAACGCTATCACTGACTGAAATAGCCCAGCACCTCGGCGGTAAACTGCACGGTGAAGACCTGTCGGTTGAACAGGTGTCGAGCGACAGTCGTGTTGTATGTGACAAAACTCTTTTTGTTGCACTGAAAGGTGATAATTTTGATGGGCATAATTTTGTTGCATCAGCAGTAGAACTGGGTGCAAAAGCGGTATTGGTTGAACGTTTATTGCCGATTGCGGTGTCGCAAATTATTGTGGAAAACAGTCAGCGGGCAATGGGCGAGATTGGCGCGTATGTTCGTCAACGGTTAGCGCCTATTTGTGTTGCGTTGACCGGTTCAAACGGCAAGACCAGCGTAAAAGAGATGGTCGCGACTATTCTGTCTCAGCAGCATCAAGTGCTTTATACCGCGGGTAACTTTAATAATGAGATTGGCGTGCCGCTGACGCTATTACGCTTGCAGGTTGGAGACCAATTTGGTGTGTTTGAGTTAGGTGCCAACCATGCTGGTGAAATCGATTATACCTCGAGCTTAGTCAAGCCCAATGTTGCGATGGTTAATAACGTGGCTTCGGCACATCTTGAGGGGTTTGGTTCTTTGGCTGGCGTTGCTAAGGCCAAAGCAGAAATATTCAATCATGTTGCTGCGGATGGCACGGCGATTATCAACGCTGATGATGCGTTTGCGACGGTGATGTTAGAAGCATCTAAGCATTTAGCGCAACTGACGTTTGCGATTGATGCCGACGCCAAGGTTAAAGCAACAGCATTACAAGCTGATAAAGGGGGTCGATACCACTTCAATATCTCCTATGCAGATCAACATAAGTCAGTGGCTTTGCCGCTGGCAGGACGTCATCAAGTGCTTAATGCTTTAGCGGCCACAAGTATCTGTTTGGCGTTGGGACTGACATTAAATAATATCTGCCAAGGGTTAAGCTTACTTAAACCGGTAAAAGGTAGAATGTTGCCAACCAGCTTAGGCCGCGTAACTGTTATTGATGATAGTTATAATGCTAACCCCGCTTCGGTCGGTGCTGCGATTGACTGGCTGCAAAAAATTCAAGGGGATCGGTGTTTAGTGCTGGGCGATTTAGGGGAATTAGGCGACAATGCCGCCCTTTTGCACCGTGATCTAGGTAAAGAAGCTAAAACAAAAGGTGTTGATGCACTGTTTTGTGTTGGCGAGCTAAGTGAAGGTGCAAGTGTTGCTTTTGGTGCTACACACTATAAAGATATCAAGGAATTGGTCGCAAAATTAATAACTTATATTAATGAACGTCCTGGAGATATCAGCATATTAGTCAAAGGTTCTCGCAGTGCGAGAATGGAACGTGTAGTTGAAGCTTTAACAATGGCCTTTGGTCGCGGGGAGTTTGTTTAATGCTGGTTTACCTGGCGGAGTATTTAACCCAATTTTACAGTGGGTTTAACGTATTTTCTTATGTCACATTTAGAGCCATTCTTGGCTTGATGACGGCATTAATGTTTAGTCTTTGGTGGGGACCAAAGATGATTAAGCGGTTGCAGTTATTGCAAATTGGTCAAGTCGTACGCAGTGATGGTCCAGAGTCGCACTTTAGTAAGAGTGGTACACCGACTATGGGTGGCTTACTTATTCTTGCAGGTGTCTTCATTAGTGTATTGCTTTGGGGTGATTTGGGTAGTCGCTATGTGTGGGTTGTTCTGTTTGTTTTAGCAAGCTTTGGCACCATTGGTTTTATTGATGATTATCGCAAAGTCGTTCGTAAAGACACTAAAGGCTTGATCGCAAGATGGAAGTACCTTCTGCAGTCTCTGGCGGCCATTGTTATTGCGGTTTACCTCTATGCTTCGGCTGATCTAGCGGGTGAAACCCAGTTAGTCGTGCCTTTCTTTAAAGATGTGATGCCTCAACTTGGCGGCTTCTTTATCGTGCTAGTGTATTTCACTATTGTCGGTTCAAGTAATGCGGTGAATCTAACTGACGGACTCGACGGTTTGGCTATTATGCCAACAGTGATGGTTGCCGCTGCATTTGCACTGATTGCTTATCTTTCTGGCCATGTTCAATTCGCTAATTATTTGCATATACCTTATCTGCCCGGGGCGGGTGAATTGGTCATTGTCTGTACCGCTATCGTGGGTGCTGGCTTGGGATTCTTGTGGTTTAACACCTACCCTGCACAAGTGTTTATGGGCGATGTTGGGTCTTTAGCACTTGGGGCGGCATTAGGTGCAATCGCGGTATTAGTCCGTCAAGAGATCCTACTGGTGATCATGGGCGGTGTTTTCGTGATGGAGACGGTGTCGGTCATTTTGCAAGTGGGATCATACAAATTAAGGGGCCAGCGTATTTTCCGCATGGCACCTATACACCACCATTATGAGTTGAAAGGTTGGCCCGAACCACGAGTTATTGTGCGTTTTTGGATCATCTCCTTATTCCTAGTTTTGCTAGGACTTGCAACATTGAAGCTTAGATAATACGGACATATAACATGGCACAGCAGTATTCACACATCGTTTTAGGGTTGGGTGCAACAGGGTTATCTGTTGTGCGCTACTTGTGTGAGCAGGGGATAACGCCCTTGGTTATGGACAGTCGAATGAATCCTCCTGGGGCTGACAAGCTGGCTGCTGCCTATCCTAGCGTAGAGTTGATTGCTGGCGGATTTGATTGCCGTTATTTAGTTCAGGCTTCCCAGATAGTGATAAGCCCTGGTATTTCGGTTGAAACGCCAGAGGTTCGTGCTGCATTTGATATGGGTATTGAGGTTATTGGTGATATTGAGCTATTTGCTAGAGCGTTAGCAAATAGCCCTGCTAGTGTCATTGCTATCACAGGTTCAAATGGTAAATCGACAGTTACCACCTTAGTGGGTGAGATGGCAGCAGCTGCCGGACGGTCATACGCGATGGGCGGTAATATCGGTATTCCAGTATTGGATTTACTACTCGAGCCAAAAGAGCTATACGTGCTTGAACTGTCGAGTTTTCAGCTTGAAACAACCCATAGTCTTAATTGTATCGCGGCGACTTGTTTGAACATTAGTGCAGACCATATGGATCGCTATAGTGATCTAGAGTCTTATCGACAAGCTAAGTTGAATCTGTATGACCAAAGCAAGAGTGTGTTATTTAACCGAGAAGATCAGCTCACCTTGCCGAACAGCCCAATGAATCAAAACAGTTTTGGGTTAGATGCTCCTGAAGTGGATGCTTGGGGAGTCGTCGAGGGACAAATAGTGCATGGCAGTAGCCAGATAATGGCCATTAGCGATGTAGCCTTAGTCGGCAGTCATAACCATGCCAATCTCATCGCAGCAATGGCTTTGGCGACCGCGGCGGGTATTGAACGTCAATACCTTGTTGAAGTCGCCCAGCAATTTAATGGACTCACACATCGTTGTGAAGTGGTTGCTGATATTGCTGGCGTCACCTACGTTAATGACTCTAAAGCCACTAATGTCGGAGCCACGGTGGCAGCTATTGACGGTTTAAGTGAACATTTAGGTGAATTAATTCTTATCGCTGGCGGTGATGGTAAAGGCGCTGATTTTTCAGCGCTTGCAACGGCATTGGGAAAAGTGAGTACTTTAATTACTCTTGGGCAAGATGGTGGCAAAATTGCGGCTTTAAAAGAGGGCGCATTGGCCGTAAATACGATGGCCGAAGCGGTCGCTTTGGCGAATGAAGTGTCGACAGCGGGTGATATAGTGATCCTGTCACCGGCATGTGCGAGCTTAGATATGTACCCTAATTTTATGGTGCGTGGTGATGATTTCCGTGCTGAAGTTGGCAAGTTAAATGCCTAGCGATGAAAAGCAGTTAAGTCTGTTTAGTCACCGTTTCAAATGGTCGCTATCAAGCTTATTTACTGATAGAACTGCGCCAGGAATGCAGTTGTATGACCGCGCATTACTGTTTGCAATATTATCATTGATTTGCTTTGGGTTTGTGATGGTGATGTCGGCTTCGATGCCTGAAGCGCAGAGTTTAACGGGCAATCCATTTCACTTTGTTTGGCGCCACAGCGCCTATTTAGTGGGGTGCATGGTGATTGCTGGCGTTGTCCTACAAGTAGAGATGCGGCATTGGCAAAACTTTAGCCCGTTTCTACTGCTGATTGTTGGCATCATGCTAGTTGCAGTGCTCTTTGTTGGCACCACGGTAAACGGCGCAACTCGATGGTTATCTATCGGTCCTATTCGGATACAGGTTGCTGAGATCGCCAAGTTTGTTTTTGCAATATATATGGCGGGCTACTTGGTTAGACGTCACCAAGAAATTAGAGAAAATGCTAAAGGGTTTTATAAACCGATAGCCGTATTTGCCGTGTATGCATTTCTTATTTTGATGCAGCCAGATCTCGGCACCGTGGTGGTGTTGTTTGTGGGCACTGTAGGGTTGTTGTTTTTAGCGGGGGCACGTTTACTGGACTTTTTCGCGTTGATTTTAACCGGCGTGTTAGCGTTCGTAGCGTTGGTGGCATTAGAACCTTACCGTATGCGCCGAGTCACCTCTTTTTTAGACCCTTGGCAAGATCCATTTGGCAGCGGCTATCAGTTAACACAGTCACTAATGGCCTACGGCCGAGGTGACTGGTTTGGTCAGGGACTAGGAAACAGTATTCAGAAACTTGAGTATTTACCAGAGGCTCATACCGATTTTATCTTTGCCGTTATCGGTGAAGAGTTAGGATTTGTTGGCATTATAGTGGTGCTTTCGGTACTGCTATTTGTGGCTTTGAGAGCAATAAAGTTAGGCAACATGTGCCTTGCGCTTGAGCGAGCATTTGATGGTTACCTTGCCTACGGTATAGGCATCTGGATCTGCTTCCAAACTGTGGTGAATGTCGGTGCGAGCATCGGTATGTTACCGACCAAAGGATTAACTTTGCCGTTTATCAGTTATGGCGGTAGTAGTTTATGGGTCATGACTGCAGCGGCAATGATGTTGATACGAATTGACTACGAAAGAAGATTAAGCGTGACCCAAGCCGTAGAAGGGCGAGGTCCAAAATAATGAGTAAATTAATGACTGACCAAGCATCAGATAAGCGCATTTTAATTATGGCAGGTGGCACTGGCGGCCATGTCTTTCCGGCGCTCGCGGTGGCTAAATATCTCAGCCAGCAAGGCTGGAAGGTGCGTTGGTTAGGCACGGCAGATAGAATGGAAGCAAGATTAGTCCCTCAACATGGTTTTGATATTGATTTTATTGATATCAAAGGTGTTAGAGGTAACGGCTTACTGCGTAAGTTAGCAGCGCCTTTTAAGGTGTTGCGTTCGGTTATGCAGGCTCGCTCAGTGATAAAGGACTTTAAGCCTGATGTGGTGATGGGTATGGGCGGCTTTGCCAGTGGTCCAGGTGGTGTTGCTGCCAAGCTATCTGGCATTCCTTTGGTATTGCATGAGCAAAATGCGATTCCTGGAATGACCAATAAGTTGTTATCCAAGGTGGCAAATGAAGTGTTATGTGCATTTCCTGACACCTTTACCGATGTCACCGCTGAAACCGTGGGTAATCCTATCCGTAAAGAGCTAATCGCTCTTGGCGGCAATAGGGATACTGCATGCGAAGAAGATGCACTTAAAGTCTTAGTGGTTGGCGGTAGCCTAGGTGCAAAAATATTTAATGATGTGATGCCAAGTGTCCTTGAGGGAGTGAGTAAAACCCACTCTATGACAGTATGGCATCAAGTAGGACGCAATAATTTGGCGTCGGTGAAAAGTGAATATCAGCATTTAGGACAAGATGGCAGCGTTAAAGTGGCTGAGTTTATTGACGATATGGAATCAGCATATCGTTGGGCTGATGTTGTCGTTTGTCGCTCTGGTGCACTGACAGTTTCAGAATTAGCGGCTGTTGGACTACCCAGTTTGCTCGTCCCTTACCCGCACGCGGTGGACGATCACCAAACTAAGAATGCCCAAGTATTAGTTGAGGCTGGAGCGGCGTTTTTGCTACCTCAGCCAGTGGTTGATAGCAGTAAATTGATCACCAAGCTGTCGATGCTGGCCTCAGATAGAAAAGAGTTATGCAAGATGGGCGAGCGCGCCCGAGATGTGGCAGTACTCGATGCAACAAAAAGAGTCGCCGACGTCTGTATTAAATTAGCGGAAAAGGGTTGAGATGAGTAACAAAGCAGAGAAGTATTCGCAGCTAAGAACCATGATCCCTGAAATGCGTAGGGTCAAGCATATCTATTTTGTTGGAATAGGTGGTGCGGGTATGGGTGGCATAGCGGAAGTGCTTGTTAACGAAGGATACAAGTTAAGTGGCTCGGACATTGCTGAAAATGCGGTCACACAGCGGCTAACACAGTTAGGTGTAGTTATTCATATTGGCCACGATGCCAGTCAAGTTAAAGATGTGGACGTTGTGGTGGTTTCAACCGCAATTAGTGCAGATAACCCAGAACTCATTGCTGCCAAAGAATTGCGCATACCGGTAGTACAGCGTGCTGAAATGCTTGCTGAGTTGATGCGTTATCGTCACGGCGTTGCGGTAGCTGGAACCCATGGTAAAACGACTACCACCAGTTTAATCGCCAGTGTATACGCTGAGGCTGATCGCGATCCAACTTTTGTCATCGGTGGCTTGTTGAATAGTGCGGGCACTAATGCTCGTCTAGGTCATAGTCGTTATTTAATCGCTGAAGCTGATGAAAGCGATGCGAGCTTTTTACACCTGCAACCTATGGTCAGCGTAGTGACCAACATTGAAGCCGACCATATGGATACCTATGGCGGCGATATTGAGAAGTTAAAGACGACATTTGTCGACTTCATTCATAACCTTCCCTTTTATGGTGTCGCGGTTGTTTGTATCGATGACCCTATCGTACGTGAGTTATTGCCACGCTTTAGCAGAAAAATAGTCACTTATGGTTTTAGTGAAGAGGCTGATGTACAAGCCACTGACTTCTCGCAAACTGGTTATAGCAGCCAATTTACCGTTAAGCGTAATGGCGTTGAAGATCTGCAATTGTCTGTCAACCTGCCGGGTGAGCACAATGTGCTCAATGCATTAGCGGCAATTGCGGTAGCAAGTGAAGATGACATTGAAGACGAAGCAATCATTAAAGCATTGGCTGAGTTCCAAGGGATTGGCCGCCGTTTCCAGCAAGTTGGAGATTTTGAAACCCGTAAAGGTGAGATCAAACTGGTTGATGATTATGGTCATCATCCTAGTGAGGTAGCAGCCACTATTAAAGCGGCTAGACAGGGATGGCCTGAACGAAGATTGGTGATGATCTATCAGCCGCACCGTTACAGCCGCACTCGCGATCTTTACGAAGACTTTGTTGAAGTACTGTCTCAAGTTGATTGCTTGTTATTGCTTGATGTTTATGCCGCTGGCGAAGCGCCTATACCGGGAGCGGATAGTCGGGCATTATGTCGCTCTATCCGCGTTCGTGGTCAGCTCGAACCTGTTTTTGTTGCCAGTGCCGAGCAGCTGCAAACCGTGTTGCCGGAACTACTTCAACACGGTGATCTCCTTCTCACTCAAGGGGCGGGTAACATTGGCTTGTTATCGCGAAATTTGGCACAGTCAAATTTGGGCTTTGACTCAAAACATGCTGAAGATAAAAATGGGTAACTTAGAAAGATATTCAGTGAGTTACGCTGTAAATTTTGACGATCGGAATAAGGTCTATATAATGGCCGGTTTTCTGTCTTCGCGACTTCAAAAGAGGGCGTGAAGATGTCTTGGAGCGATAAAGGCCAACGTGTTCGGATTTTGCTGTTAAAAGCGGACTGGTATTTATGCTTTGGGTTAGTGTTTTTATTGTGTGTTTTAATCGGGCTTTCAGCTGCGGCCTTTAAGCTCAATGCGGTATTGAATGATGCTGATGCGTTGCCGATAGAAGCTGTTGCGATTAAAGGCGAGCGACGTTATACCGCAGATGAAGAGATTCAAGTGGCGCTACAAGATTTAATGCAAAGAAGTTTTTTCTCTGCAGACATAAATGCAGTGCAACAAGCATTGGAAGATCTGCCATGGGTTTATCGAGCATCGGTTAGGCGAGAGTGGCCAGCAAAGTTAAAAGTGTATTTAGTCGAACAGACACCGGTTGCTCAATGGAACGGCGATGCTTGGCTCAATACCTATGGTGATGTATTTGACGCGCCAGTGAAGGAGGGAATACCTAATTTACCGTCGCTTACCGGACCAGAGAATCAAGGTAAATCAGTGTTAACAACCTACCAGCAGCTGGGAGAGTTGTTAACCATAAATGGATTTGTTTTGCAGAGTTTGAGCTTAAGTGCAAGGCATGCATGGCATGCAGAATTAAACAACGGAATCAAGCTTGAGCTTGGCCGTGAAGATAGTATGGCAAGGATACAACGATTTATTCATGTCTACCCCAAGCTTGCAGCGCAAGATAAAAAAGTAGGGGTGGTGGATTTGCGCTACGACACTGGATTGGCCGTAGATTGGGATGATGCACAAACAGAGAGCCGTTAATTAATGACTAAGAATCTAGATAGAAATCTGATCGTTGCTTTGGACATAGGGACTTCGAAAGTTGCTGTGATCATTGGCGAAGTATTGCCTGATGGCGAGATCAGTATTGTCGGCCTAGGCAACCATCCGTCGCGCGGCATGGATAAAGGCGGTGTAAACGATCTCGATTCTATTGTACGCAGTGTGCAACGAGCACTTGATCAAGCGGAATTAATGGCAGATTGCCAAGTCTCTTCTGTTTACCTGAGCATTTCAGGCAAGCATATCGAATGCCAGAACGAAAATGGCATGGTATCGATTAACGATGAAGAAGTGACACAAGAAGATGTCGATAACGTTATTCATACGGCACGCTCAGTAAAGATCCCGACGGAAAGACGTATATTGCACGTGTTACCGCAAGAATATGCTATTGATGTCCAAGATGGAATTAAGAGCCCTATAGGCATGTCAGGCATGCGTATGGAAGCCAAAGTGCATATCGTTACGTGTGCGAATGATATGGCAAAGAATATTACTAAGAGCGTTGAACGTTGCGGACTAAAAGTCGATGACTTAGTGTTTTCTGCCATCGCTTCAGCAGACTCAGTGTTGACTGACGACGAAAAAGATTTGGGTGTTTGTTTGGTTGATATCGGTGGTGGTACCACAGATATAGCGGTTTATACCAATGGAGCATTGCGTCATTGCGCAGTGGTACCAGTAGCGGGTAATCAAGTGACTAACGACATCGCCAAAATTTTTAGAACGCCATTATCGCATGCAGAGCAGATCAAAGTGCAACATGCGAGTGCGCGTAGCTCTATGGTCAGTCGCGAAGACAGTATCGAAGTCCCTTCAGTGGGTGGACGGCCATCACGTAGTATGTCGCGCCATACACTTGCTGAAGTGGTTGAGCCAAGATACCAAGAACTATTTGAATTGATTTTAAAGCAATTGCGAGATTGTGGACTTGAAGATCAAGTTGCAGCGGGCATCGTGCTCACTGGCGGAACCGCTTCGATAGAAGGGGCGGTTGATATTGCGGAAGCAACATTTGGTATGCCAGTTCGAATGGCACAACCGTTGCCAGTAAAAGGATTATATGAATATGTGGATCAGCCTATTTACTCTACTGGAGTCGGGTTGCTTCATTATGGAGCGCGCAGAGTAATTGAACGTCAGTTCGAGCGTCCTGAGCGACAAGGGGTAACCAGTCTTTGGAATCGGGTCCAAAGTTGGTTTAAAGGCGAATTTTAATTTAGCAACGCAGGCAAACGGAGAAAACACCATGTTTGAGATCATGGATAGTCATACAGATGAAGCGGTGATTAAGGTCATCGGTGTTGGTGGCGGTGGCGGTAATGCTATCGAGCATATGGTTAAGCACAATATTGAAGGTGTTGAATTTGTAGCGACTAATACGGATGCGCAAGCATTACGTAAGTCATCTGCAGGCACCACTATTCAGCTAGGCCGCGATGTGACTAAGGGGCTAGGCGCTGGCGCTAACCCTGAAATAGGTCGTTTAGCAGCTGAAGAAGACAGAGAAAGTATTCGTAATGCAATTAAGGGATCTGACATGATCTTTATTGCAGCGGGTATGGGTGGTGGTACGGGTACAGGTGCTGCGCCAGTGGTTGCTGAGGTCGCTCGTGAAGAGGGGATCTTAACGGTAGCCGTTGTCACCAAACCTTTCCCATTTGAAGGGAAAAAGCGTATGACCTACGCTGAACAGGGTATTGAGCAACTAGCTAAGAATGTGGACTCGTTGATTACTATTCCAAACGAGAAACTACTTAAAGTACTGGGTCGTGGCACCTCTTTACTTGATGCTTTTGCAGCGGCTAACAATGTACTGCTGGGCGCTGTTCAAGGTATTGCTGAGTTAATTACTCGTCCAGGTCTGATTAACGTCGATTTCGCCGATGTGAAAACGGTTATGTCAGAAATGGGTAACGCCATGATGGGTACAGGCGTTGCAAGTGGTGAAGATCGTGCAGAAGAAGCTGCTGAAGCTGCAGTCGCAAGCCCATTACTAGAAGATATCGATCTAGCGGGTGCACGTGGCGTACTGGTTAATATCACGGCTGGTATGGATATGAGCATTGAAGAGTTTGAAACCGTGGGTAACCATGTAAAAGCTTATGCTTCAGATAATGCCACTGTTGTCGTGGGTGCAGTTATTGATCCTGAAATGTCAGATGAATTACGTGTAACGGTTGTCGCTACAGGTATCGGTGCTGAGAAAAAGGCGGATATCCAGTTAGTCACTAAGCCTGTTTCACGCCCAGAGCCTATTGTGCCAGTGGAAACATTTGCTGCAGAAGATCCTATTTCGGCTACGTTATCGCACGGTAATACCGCGGCAGTAACTCAGCCAGCTGTCGCTCCAGTAGCAGAGAAAAAGAACGACCTTGATTACTTAGACATTCCTGCATTTTTGCGTAAGCAAGCAGATTAAAATCTATGTTAATAGCATGTTAAGTAATGTGAGGTAATACTAATGTATTGTCTTAAAGCGGGCTCATTTTTGGTGAACTCGCTAAGATATGCTAAGATATGCGTCCAGCAACGCCATACACGGTTAATTAGTGTGCAGGGTGTGCTTTTTTGTTGAGCGAATAAACGGGTAAACACATGATTTTTCAAAGAACAGTCAAAGAAATAGTTAAAACTACTGGTGTTGGATTGCATTCCGGCAACAAGGTGACTTTGATCGTTAAACCCGCACCAGTCAATACCGGCATTATTCTTGTTCGTACGGATCTGTCGCCTGCAGTTGAAATTCCAGCTGTAGCCGATCAAGTTCGTGAAACAACAATGTGTACTGCATTGGTAAATGACGATGGTGTTCGTATATCGACTATTGAGCATCTTTTTGCGGCACTTGCCGGCTTGGGTATTGATAACGCTATCATTGAAGTTGATGCGCCTGAAATCCCCATTATGGATGGCAGCGCGAGTCCTTTTGTATTCCTGCTGCAATCGGTAGGTATTCAAGAACAAGCCGCGGCTAAGAAATACATCAAGATCACCAAACCAATTCGTGTTGAAGATGGTGATAAGTGGGCTGAGCTAAAACCGTTTAAAGGTTTTAGAGTTGATTTCGAAATTGATTTTGATCATCCAGAAATAGCCCGCAGTCAACAACACATGGTAATGGATTTTTCATCATCTGCTTTCATTAAAGATATCAGTCGAGCGAGAACCTTCGGTTTTATGCGAGACATTGAATATTTAAGGGCTAATAATCTAGCGCTTGGTGGCAGTATGGAAAATGCTGTTGTACTTGACGAATATCGAGTTCTCAACCCCGATGGCCTGCGTTATGAGGATGAGTTCGTTAAGCACAAAATTCTTGATGCATTTGGTGACCTGTATGTGGCGGGTCACGCTATAGTTGGCGAGTTCTGTGCATACAAGACAGGACATGCCTTAAACAACCAGTTAGTGCGTGCAATGCTTGCCCAGCAAGACGCCTGGGAAATCGTTAGTTTCGAAAAAGAAGCTGACGCCCCAGTAAGCTTCTCAGTACCTTCGGGTGCCGTGTTCGCTTAATTATGAATTAAGATTGCCTTGGACGGCTGGCTAATGCAGCCAGCCGTTTTAGTTTTACCGCCAGAGTGCCTTCGGCATGTTCAGCTAACGCTTCAATGTGAGCCGCCGCATTTTCACTTATGTGGTTGTGAGCTAGTTTGGGTTTTGTTGCATACATTAACAAGCTTGGGTTGACTTTGACCTCGATAGCGGTAAGCATGGGTAGCGTTTCGGCTTGCAGCATTTGCAGTATCTTGGGTTTTTGGAAGTTAATTCTTGCAGCCCAAGCAGCCGTCGTTGTTTCAATCACCAAGATACCTTGGCGTAGATTGGCAACTTTTAGCTGCTCTATCACTGGGCCAGTTAGCACTTTTTTTACGTAGTGATCTAAGTGTAATAGCAGTTCTGCTTTTTCAGCTAAGTTGGGCATGTTCCCTTGCTGATGCAGTAATTGACTGAGATCTTGTGGGGGCTTTTTCATATGATAATAAAATGGCTTAATTAGGCTATGAGTGTAACAGTTTTTATTCAAGGTCGAAACGGTGCCACACGCTGGCAACCGGGAAAGCGTTGGTTGCTTCTACCTATCTTGCTCATTGCAGCAGGTACAGGTCTTTATCAACACAATGCCAAACAGCTTATACAGCAACAGACTAATACTGATAATGAACGCTTAGCTCGTGAAGGGCAAAAAAGCGAGTTGAACTCTTTAAAGAGTGCAACTGAAACTCAATTGTCGATGTTAGTCACCCACGTTGCGCGTATGCAAGCTAAGCTCAGTCGTTTAGAAGCGTTGGGTCAGCAGGTTGCTTTAAACAATCAATTAGAAGATCAATTTGATTTCTCTTCAGAAGTCGGTGTTGGTGGTATCAGTGAATTAGGTACTAACATCGAACTCGATCAGCTCATTGCCGATATGGATGCGCTGGTATCACGAATGGATAATAATAATGTTCAGCTCTCACTACTTGAAACGGTAGCATCTAATCACCATATAGATAGAGAACGTTTTATATCTGGGCGACCAATTGAAAAAGGGTGGTTATCCTCGTCCTATGGTTTACGAAATGATCCTTTTAACGGTAAACGAACGATGCATAAAGGCATCGACTTTGCTGGAGAAGAGGGCGTCGATGTAATAGCTACTGCAGGTGGAGTTGTTATGTGGGCGGACAAAATGTTTGGTTATGGTGAGCTCGTTGAAATTGATCATGGTAATGGTCTACGAACTCGTTATGGTCACAATAAAGCTTTGTCAGTAACTGTAGGTGACGTGGTCGCGAAGGGCGATAAAATCGCTGTTATGGGAAGTACTGGGCGCTCAACCGGGCCTCATGTGCACTATGAAGTGTTACGCGGTGGACAGCAGATCGATCCGCAAAAATATGTCTACCGCAAGGCAGGTTAATCTAAATTAGGCTTTCAGGCTCTTAAAGGGACTTGGCCAACAACATAGAAGTGGTTCAGATGTTTGGTAAATTACTGACAAAAGTATTTGGTAGTCGCAACGATCGTACACTTAAAGTTTTCGGAAAAGTCGTTAATAAAATTAATGGTTTTGAGGAAGAGTACGCGCAGTTATCCGATGAAGATTTAAAAGCAAAAACAACCCTTTTTCGTGAACGACTCAATGCAGGTGAAACATTAGATTCTGTTTTACCTGAAGCGTTCGCTACTGTCCGTGAAGCATCAAAGCGTGTATTCGAAATGCGTCATTTCGATGTGCAGATGATTGGTGGCATGATCCTAGACAGTAACCGTATTGCAGAGATGCGTACCGGTGAAGGTAAAACGTTAACAGCAACCTTGCCAGCATACCTCAATGGTTTAACGGGCAAAGGTGTTCACGTCATTACCGTGAACGATTATCTAGCTGGACGTGATGCCGACAATAACCGTCCTCTTTTTGAGTTTCTTGGTTTAACTGTTGGTATTAATGTAGCGGGTCTTGGTCAGGTAGAGAAGAAAGCTGCCTACGACGCTGACATTACCTACGGAACCAATAACGAGTTCGGCTTTGATTATCTTCGTGACAACATGGCTTTCTCGCCAGCAGAGCGAGTGCAGCGTCCCTTGCATTACGCCCTTATCGATGAAGTCGATTCAATCCTAATCGATGAAGCGCGTACACCGCTTATTATTTCCGGTGCAGCTGAAGATAGCTCAGAGCTTTACACCAAGATTAACACCCTTATTCCAAACCTCATTCAGCAAGAAAAAGAAGACACTGAAGATGAGATTGGTGAAGGCGATTACTCCATTGATGAAAAAGCCAAACAAGTTCATATGACAGAACGCGGCCAAGAAAAGGTCGAAGTCTTGTTGACTGAGCGTGGCATGTTAGCTGAAGGCGACTCATTATATTCTGCCGCTAACATCTCGTTACTGCACCATGTGACTGCAGCGCTACGTGCTCATACCTTATTTGAAAAAGATGTTGATTACATTGTTCAAGACAATGAAGTCATTATTGTTGATGAACATACTGGCCGTACTATGCCAGGTCGTCGTTGGTCTGAAGGTTTACATCAAGCAGTAGAAGCTAAAGAGGGTGTTCATATTCAAAATGAAAACCAAACTTTAGCATCAATTACTTTCCAGAACTTCTTCCGTCAATATAAAAAGCTTGCCGGTATGACGGGCACAGCCGATACAGAAGCATTCGAATTCCAACATATTTATGGACTCGATACTGTAGTCGTCCCAACTAACCGCCCTATGGTACGTATTGATAATCCAGATTTGGTTTACCTTACAGCTGATGAAAAGTATGCCGCTATTGTTAAAGACATCATTGGTTGCCGTGAGCGTGGGCAACCAGTGTTGGTAGGTACGGTATCAATTGAGCAATCAGAATTACTGCACAGTTTATTGAAGAAGCAAAAGATCCCACATGAGATCTTGAACGCTAAGTTCCATGAACGTGAAGCTGACATTGTGGCTCAAGCTGGTCGTCTTGGCGCTGTAACCGTTGCGACTAACATGGCCGGTCGTGGTACCGATATCGTGTTAGGCGGTAACTGGAATATGGAAATTGACGCCATTGCGAATCCGACTAGCGAGCAGAGAGTTACCATCAAAGCAGATTGGCAAATTCGTCATGATGAAGTTGTTGATGCCGGTGGTTTACATATTCTAGGGACAGAACGTCACGAATCTCGCCGTATCGATAATCAGCTACGTGGCCGTTCTGGTCGTCAAGGTGATGCAGGTTCATCTCGTTTCTATCTATCTATGGAAGATAGCTTGATGCGTATCTTTGCTTCTGACCGTGTTTCTTCAATGATGAAGAAGCTGGGTATGGAAGAAGGTGAGGCCATTGAGCACCCATGGGTATCTCGTGCTATTGAAAACGCACAGCGTAAAGTAGAAGCCCGTAACTTTGATATTCGTAAGCAATTGCTAGAGTTTGATGATGTTGCTAATGATCAACGTCAGGTTGTCTATGCTCAGCGTAATGAGCTAATGGATGCTGAAAGCATTAAAGACACTATTACCAATATTCAAACTGACGTCATTCAAGAGTTAATGGATCAATACATTCCGCCTCAATCAGTAGAAGAGTTATGGGATGTACCAGGTTTAGAGCAACGCTTGCAGCAAGAGTATTCAATGAGCTTGCCTGTTCAAGAGTGGTTAGATAAAGAAGATGAACTGCATGAAGAGACATTACGCGAACGTATTGTTGAAACATGGATTAACGCATACAAAGCAAAAGAAGAGATGGTCGGTGAGTCAGTACTGCGTCAATTTGAAAAAGCAGTCATGTTACAAACCTTAGATGGACTATGGAAAGAACACCTTTCTGCCATGGATCATCTACGTCAAGGTATCCACTTGCGCGGATACGCACAAAAGAATCCTAAGCAAGAGTATAAGCGTGAGTCATTTGAATTATTCCAGCAAATGCTCGAATCACTTAAACACGACGTGATCAGTGTCTTGTCTAAAGTACAGGTACAAGCGCAGTCCGATGTTGAAGAGATGGAAGAGCGTCGTCGTCAAGAAGATGCAAAGATCCGTCGTGACTATCAGCACGCAGAAGCTGAAGCTTTAGTCGGTGGAGAAGAAAGTGCAGCACTAGTGGCTACACAGCCGCAAGTGCGTGACGGTGAGAAAGTGGGCCGAAATGATCCTTGCCCTTGTGGTTCTGGTAAGAAGTACAAACAGTGCCACGGTAAATTGAGCTAAAAGCACTCGCTTCATGAAATAATTAAAAGGGTGACTGAGAAGTCACCCTTTTTTGTTGTCATTTTTTAAGGTTTTATGAGTGTCATTACCGCAATGTGCTCGTATTCGCTAAAGGCATGACAATATAGTGTTTGTATTGCGATTGAATGTGGCAGATAGACACAAATATACTTAAATAGCATATTTATCAATGTAGCACTTGAGCTTAGATCCAAATTAAATCCACGGTGTTGTATGTAAAACAAACGCTTAAGTAAAGATCTGTGGATAACTCTGAGGGTAAGTAGTGGCTAAAGTGTGGTTAAGTAAAAACATTGAAGAAAGGACGTTTTTTCT